>JAKLDT010000248.1 GCA_022703405.1 Bacteroidota bacterium
ATTTCGGGTGGTCAGCAGGATGTTATGGTTGGCAACAGGCTTGTGAATGCCAGGGCTTATGTTGCACGGTTCAATTTTACAGGAGCCGACCAGGAAAAGAAATGCGGTGTGCTTTCAGGAGGAGAAAGAAACAGGCTGCACCTGGCTCTTACACTGAAATCAGGTGCTAACGTCCTGCTTCTCGACGAACCTACAAACGATATTGATGTCAATACTTTAAGAGCCCTTGAGGAAGGTCTTGAGAACTTTGCAGGATGCGCTGTAATAATATCTCACGACAGGTGGTTCCTCGACAGGGTAGCCACTCATATACTTGCCTTCGAAGGTGATTCAAGGGTTGTATGGTTCGAGGGAACCTACTCCGACTATGAGGAAAACCTTAAACGCAGGGTGACTGATACTACGCCGGTTAGGATAAAGTATAAGAAGCTGGGGTAGATCAGTTAGCCCTTGTTGCAAGCTGATGGGCATATCTAAAAATTCAGTGATTATTTTTGAAAGTAAGGATAAATAGTTTCCCCTCCTTTTGAAGGAGGGGTGGCCGGGTTCCTTGATTATCAATATTTTAGATTATTCTCTTCCCGGCCGGGGTGGTTGATTCATAATCATTTTATAAAACAACAAGATTCGAGAATTAATTCTTCTTGTTGACATAACAATTAACTATAAACAGAGATTCAATTTATGGTGATATTAAATAAGATGAAATGGATAAATCAACCACCCCGGCTGCAGAATAAACATTCAATATATTAATAATCAATATTCTGCAGCCACCCCTCCTTCAAAAGGAGGGGAAACTTATCCCCTATTAAGGCTGTAAAGGCTTTAAAAGCTTTATAGCCTCTAAAGCCTCTACAGCCTTTAAAGCTTTCCTACAACTGGCACTCAAGTGCCTTCCGTGTAGTATCCGGAGTAGTAAGTCCGCGATCGCCCATGGAAAGCCATTTCCTGTCCTCGAATCTTTTTACGATGCGGTCAATTGTATCCTTTTTTACTCCGTAGTCGGATAGTCTTGTTCCAACTCCCAGCGAACGGAAGAATTTTTCTGTTTTTTCAATAGCTGCATCTGCTTTTTCATCATCACTGCCAGTCTTTACTCCCCACACCCTTTCAGCATACTGAACCAGCTTTGCTTTCTTTTCTTCCTTAAGTGTTTTCCAGAGTCCCGGGAGCACTATGGCAAGTGTGCGGGCATGATCAATACCATGAAATGCGGTGAGTTCATGACCAATTGAATGTACTGACCAGTCGCCCGGAACACCGCAGCTTATTAGTCCGTTAAGGGCCATTGTTGCGCTCCACATGAGGTTTGACATTGCTTCATAGTCATCAGGCTTTGCATAAACCTTTGGACCTTCCTCAATCAGAGTGATCATTATGGCTTCTGCGAACCTGTCCTGGATGGGGGCATTTACAGGATATGTTAGATACTGTTCGGTAACATGTACAAAAGCGTCAACTATGCCGTTTGCAACCTGTTTCTGAGGCAGAGTGCCGGCTGCATCAGGCAGGAGGATTGAAAACTTCGGGAACACGGGAGTTACAGAAAAAGCAAGTTTCTCTTCTGTTGATTTCCTGCTTATAACAGAATTTTTATTCATCTCGGTCCCTGTTGCCGGCAGGGTGAGTATGCAACCGAAGGGAACAGCTTCCTTCACCTCTGCTTCCTCCGATAATATCTTCCATGGATCACCGTCGTTAAAAGGCACTGCAGCCGCTATGAATTTTGTGGCGTCAATAACCGAGCCTCCTCCTGCAGCCAGGATATAATTGATTTTCTTCTGTCTGATTATCTCCACTGCCTTCATTGAAGTCTCATAAGTCGGATTAGGCTCAATGCCTCCGAATTCTGTAAGGTCAAATCCTTTAAGTGAGGATTTAATACTGTCATACACACCGTTCTTAAATATGCTTCCACCACCGTAGATAAGAATGACCCTGCTTCCGGCAGGTATCAGCTCATTTAACTTTGTTACTTGTCCCTTGCCGAAGAGCACCTTCACCGGATTATAAAATTCAAATTCTTTCATATCATTTCATGTTATTAGATCAGTTCCGAAAAATACCAAATAAATAAACCACAAAACACAAAACATGTTTAACACATCGAATAATTCCTGGTGATTTCTTTGTGACTTTGTGCCCTGGTGGCAAAAAAATGCCACTAAGACACCAAGTCACCAGGGTTCACTAAGAAAATATCAATAGATTTATTTTTTCGGATCAGAATGAAGTGTTTCAATAATCACTCCGAGTGCATCCTTTGTATCGTGGTAAATGTATGTTCCGTCAAGTGAATCATATTTACCCTTATGGAAAACGGGGTACCCTGCCTTTTCAAGAGCCTCAGTTGTTTTATCCTGATCGACAACCTGGAAGCCCAGATGCTGTACTCCTTCGCCATTTGTATCCAGCCATTCTTTCCAGCTTGTGCCCTCACTTACCGGCTGAAGAAGTTCAATAACAACCTGTCCGAGGTTAAAGAAGGTAAGCTTTACCTGTCCTTCTGAAGGTTTTCCGCGGTAGAACTCATTTACCTCATGACCCGGCCTTGTTGTGCTTATTTTCGGAACAGGCATACCGAGTAATTCTGCCCACATTTTATTGCTTGCTTCAATGTCCTTAACTACAAGGGCCACCTGGACAATTTTTTTAAATCCCGGATCATTATATTCCATCTTTTTCGGAGCATTCTGCGACCAGGCTGGCATTGCCAGGGAGAAAAGAATAATAAAGGTCAGGGCTGAAGTTAATGTTTTCATAGCTTAAGGGTTTAATTGTTAAAACATTATAAATATCATAAAAATCGGAAAATAATACCAGCTCTTTGCAGGAAGTAAGGGTCAAATTTGCTTAATTTAACACATTGTACCGACCAGCATGGCATTTTATGAAACTGAAACTTACAAGAGGAGAGGCTATAAAAACGATGGGATCGATTGCCGCCGGTCTGCCTTTCATTAATACAAGCCTTAATAATATGGAACAGCCGGTTAATATGACTGATGAACAGGTATTGCAGAAAGCAATAAGTGAGCTGGAATATCTTACTCCGGCAGAAAAATTCATTGTCCAGAGAAGGGGAAATCCCGTATTGTCAGAACTGCCTGAAGAAAAACTTTCCTCAATAGGGCTGACAAGGGAAACATGGAAGCTTGAAATAGCTGCTGATGAAGAAAGCAATCCGGAGCTTGGAAACCCGATGACTTCAGAACGCGGCAATGCCTTTACATGGAATGATCTTATGAAGCTTGCAGAAACCAGGGCTGTCAGATATCTTCATGTGCTTTCGTGCACAAATGCGAAGAAGCTTTACGGAATGGGCTTGTGGGAAGGAGTGCCTTTGAGGGATGTATTATGGAAAGCCGGACCAAAGAACAATATCAGAAGAATATATTATTACGGCTATCACAATAATGAACCTTCACAGATCTTTAAAAGCTCAATTCATATAAGCCGCGTTCTTGAAGAAGCTCCCGGTGAATTGCCTGTCATTCTTTGCTACAAGCTTAACGGGAAATGGATCTCACATGCAAACGGTGGTCCTGTAAGGCTTTTTGTCCCCGGCTATTACAGCAACCGTTCAGTAAAATGGCTGCAGAAAATATTAGTCACAAACAGTTTTCAAGCAAATGACACCTATGCAGAAGGCAATAATGACGTTGAAGGACCACTGAAGACAACTGCGAAATTCATCAGGGTACCTGAAAAAGTCAGCGCGGGCAACTCATTTGCCTTTACCGGACTTGCCCAGGTGGGCCCCTCAGGATTAGCCAGGGTTCAATACTGGGTAAAGCCTGCCGATCAGCCTTTGCCCGAAAATGACCCCTACCTGGCAACTGTTGAATGGAAGGATGCCAGGATACTCCCTCCTCCAGAAAATTGGGGCAGTGATCTTCCCGGTGGAAAGCTTCCTCCTGTAATGCAATCTGACAGCAAAACCGGCAAACCACTTTCCTGGCCAATTACAAATTGCATAGTTCACTGGGCCGCTCTGGGAAAAGTGCCTT
>JAKLDT010000249.1 GCA_022703405.1 Bacteroidota bacterium
GAGCTTCGAAAATAAATGGTTTGACTTTTCCATTTTCGTCAATGACAGCATCCCTTGAATCGGGGAAATATGCATAGGCATGTGTATAAATATCGCCCGGACGGAGGTGTTTCATAAGAAGTTCCTCCATTGGCAATGGGGGAGTTGCTCCGCCGAAGTCTATCATAACAGGGAGATTGCAGAGTTTTCCTGCTGCAACAACACTGTCGGTTGGTCCCCATTCATGACCGCTGTAATGTGCGAGCTTGAAACCCACGACTATATCGGGATATTTTTTTGCAACAGCTGCAGCCCTTGCCGGGATCATATCCTTTGTGGTCTGTTCAAATGGTCCGCCGCGCATGCCTTCCCCTGCAATGTTAATCATGGCAAGTATCCTTGTCTGGGAACCATCAATTGCTGTTTCCTTGAATTTCGGAAAAGTTCTGTATCCTGAACTGCCGACATCAACCATTGTTGTAACACCTGCCCTGAATGAGAATGCATCAGGCAGTACAGAGCTGGGGCCGTCCATCAGTCCCTGGTCCATATTATTTCCATAGTATACATGCACATGTGCATCAATGATGCCAGGTGTAACATATAGTCCTTTCGCATTTATTACCTTTTTACCCTGACCTGCATCGATAGATTTTGCCACAAGGGCAATTTTCTTATCCTTAACAGCCAGATCCATTACTGCATCTATCTTGTTTTTAGGATCGATTACATGTCCTCCCTTTATTATGAGATCATAATTCTGGGCATTAATGAGAAATGGCAATGCCAGTAAAAGTGCGGAATATGATAGTTTTTTTAAATTCATCTGTTAATTAATTAACAATAAGACAATTAGTTACTTAATACTCACGCAGAGGCCTTTTTAAGCTCCTCGGCAATACGTTTTGCAACAATTTTATCTTCTCCGTCCTTCAGCATCCAGGCAGTGATAACAAGATTATCCTTGCTGCCCATCATTTCAATTGAGGGTTCGCCTTTTCTGAGCCTGTTGCGGAATTCATTGCAATCAACCTTTATTTTTGTAGTATCCCATGAAATTGACAGAGTGGGAGTAATGTTGGCAACCGGAGGAACAGTAACTGATGTCGTGACACCTGGAAATGCTTTAGCTGCGTTTTCCATAACAGCAATGCGGTTTTCCCAAATTTTCCATTGTGCCTGGTGATCGCGGTTTATAAATTTCTCGAGAGCTACATACATTCCAAGTATCTCTTCCTTATTAACTTTCATACCACGACCGATATTTCCGCCGCGTGGAGGAGCGTTAAGGCGTGCAGCAGCAATATGTTCTTTTTTTCCCATCAGGATGCCTGCGCTCTGCGGTCCCCTGAGGCCTTTTCCTCCTGATACGCACACAAGGTCAAAGCCCATTTTATTGAATTTGGAAAGATTTTCGACAGGTGTTGAATCTGCTGCCATATCAATCATTGTGGGAATACCATATTTCTTACCAAGGGCAACCCATTCATTAGCCTGTATTTTACCATTTGGTCCTGCATAATTAAGGAACCACATCATTGCTGTTTTTTCGTTAACTGCTTTAGCTACATCCTCGGCAGTTTCCACAACAACAATCTTAGCTCCGGTATTTGTAAGTGCATGGACATATCCGTGATTATGTTCCTTCTGAACAAGAATCTCAGATTTCATATTTTCAAGGTGAGGAAGCTGAGCCACTTTCTGCTGATCCATCCCGGTAAGAACGCCTGCTGTTCCAAGAACAAGCGCCGACCAGCAACCGGCTGTAACCATTGCAGCTTCAGCCTGGCACAGTTCTGCTATTTTTTTACCTACTGCATCCTGACAGTCGTCAATTGCTGCAAATTTCTGCGATGAATACCTTATTGTTTCTACCGTTTCTTCATGCATTATACATCCTGAAAGAGCGGTATATGTACCGGCAGCATTTATGAATGTTCTGATTCCAAGCTCCTTGAAAATATCTCTTTTCGGAGCTGGTGGTGCTGAAGCAGCAGATGTTGATTCAAAAGGGATGGCACTGCCGAGGACAACACCTGATACAGGTATAATCGACAGATTCTTAATTACTTCTCTTCTTTTCATATATTTTGATTATTATTTAACAGTTTTCAGGTCTTTGGTCAGTAAATTTAAGTATTTGATCCTTCTCAGGCAAAAATTAATATGATCAGTTATATCTCCTGCGGGTAACAAAGATCGGGTTTGCTATTCCATTGAGGTCATAAACAATTCTTCCTGCTCTTATTGTCATTTCACACTCGAGCTTTTTATCTGTTTCCAGCTTATAACCTGTATAATCAAACAGTCCGAATTTTCCTGATCTCATATTAAGTATGGCAACGTCTGCTTCTGAACCAACTGACAGATGTCCGAGCTCTTCACGCTTGATTATCTGGGCAGGTTTCCATGTACTTGCATTTATCACACTCTGGAGATTCATACCCATTGCAAGGAATTTGTTCATTGTTGTTATCATGTCCTTCATTGCGCCGTTCATGCTTCCTATATGAAGATCTGTGCTTATTGCATCAGGGTAGAAGCCATTTTTCACTGCAGGAATAGCCTGGGAATATGCAAAACTTATGCCTCCGTAACCTACATCAAACATAATGCCCCTCTTGCGTGCCTCAAGAGTAAAGGGTTTTACTTTTCCTGCTTCCGCATCAATAATACAATCCCTGCTTTTGCCAAGCTGTCCGAAACAATGAGTGAATATGTCACCGGGACGGAATACCTGCATGAAAAGTGTATCAAGAGAAAGCGCAGGGTTTGCTCCGCCGAGGTCAACCATTATTGGCATATTTGACAATTTTCCTGCCTCCTCGGTAAGTTTAACCGGATTCCAGTCATGGCCATTATAATGTGCAAGCTTTATGCCTACTATATCTTTTGAGTTCTTCAGTGCGAAGTCGGCAGTTACTTTCGGATCCATGTCCTTCTGGTTTTGTTCAAAGGGACCTCCTCTCATGCCTTCTCCAACTATATTGAGAAAGGCCAGCACCCTTGTCTGTGATGCATCTATTGTTTGTCTTTTGAATGCAGGGAAGGTTCTCCAGCCTGCACAACCGGCATCTACAACAGTCGTAACACCAACCCTGAATGTAAAACCATCAGGCGGGACAGGATTAGGTCCGTTCATATACTGCTGATCCATATTGGGCCCGTTATACACATGAACATGAATATCAATAAGTCCCGGAGTTACATACATGCCTTTTGCATCCACAACCTGGGCAGCGCCCTCCGGATCAATATTTTTAGCAACAAGTGCAATTTTGCCATCGCGTATTGCAATATCCATGGGCTCATTGATGTTATTCTTCGGGTCAATAACATGCCCGCCCTTAATAACTATACTGTAGTTTTGTCCGAAAATATTCAGCGACAAAGCCGAGCATAAAAACAGCATTGAAAAAACTTTCTTTATCATATATATACAGGTTTAGTTGTTGTTATTATAATATCCAGCATTAACAGAATTCTCATGTTAAAAAAAACAAATCATGTAAATTATTCATTTACAAGTATATAGTTCCTGATTTTTTTAAAAGAAATCCGGGAAAAACAAATTTAAGGAAATTCCTTTAATCCTGCCGGAAATTAAGAAAATTTAAGATTTTGGAAATTTGCAGCCGTAAAGCGGAAAAGGCCTATTTTACAATTCCTGTGAAACCCATAAAGGCCAGAGCAAGTATTCCGGCTGTTACAAGGGATATCGGAACTCCCTTCATTCCCTTAGGTATTTCAGCAAGTTCAAGCTGTTCCCTGATGCCTGCCAGGATTACAAGTGCAAGACCGAAACCAATTGCAGTTGATGCCCCGAAAATAACTCCCTCAAGCAGGTTATAGTTCTTTTTGATTACAAGTATCGCAACACCAAGAACGGCACAGTTTGTTGTAATAAGCGGGAGGAAGATACCAAGGGCCTGGTAAAGTCCCTGGCTTACTTTTTTCAGAATTATCTCAACCATCTGTACAAGGGCGGGAATAACAAGAA
>JAKLDT010000025.1 GCA_022703405.1 Bacteroidota bacterium
TGAGCTTGACAAAAACCGGGAGGCTCTTGTGCCCTTTGACACACTTGACGCTTTTGCAAGACAGATAATGATAATGCCTGATGAGAAGATCTCAAAAAACAGGAATCCTGTAAACATAGATTTCCCTTCAAACGAGGTTTATTCTGAAATAGCCAGGGAAATTAAGGCCGACTCAATCTATGAAGTGTCTTCATCATTCAGTCCTGTTTTTGATGGGATACTCTTCAATCCCGACAGTGCCGTTATGATTGAACCTGTGACTATTAAAGGTAAGCGAACAGAACAAAAAGAGTATGTGGCTAAAACTGCTGATGCTTACAAGTATACCGGAGCCTTGACTTTATATAGCAAGGATTTCAAGTTTGCACAGACTTTTGAGGATATTCTGTATAGGTTAGGCGCATATTATGTAAACAAAAAAAATAAAAGAGTAATTCTGCGTGGTGAGGGATTATTACCGAAACCAAGGAATGATATTAGTCTACCAAGAACAGCATTGTTTGTATTAGATGACATCCCTATTTTTGACAGAACATATTTTCCGATTGCGCAATTACCTGCATCTGATATTGCTTCGGTAACGGTTGTAAGGGGGCCGCAGGGTTTTGCAAGATATGGAAATGATGCAAGATACGGGATGATACTTGTAACAACCAAGACCGGCAACAGGATAAATGGTATTAAGAATCCGGAGGATTTTAATGAAAAAGAGGAGCCTGCTTACAAACCTGCAAGGATATTCCGGACCGAAATAGAATATTATACACCAACAAAAGAACAGGTTGAGCTTATCCCTGAATATCAATTCAGGCCGACATTACTCTGGAAGAGTGATGTTTACATTGTTGGTTCAGGTCCGGTTAAGTTCAGCTATCCCAATAATCCTGGCAGCGGGAAGGTGATTATCTTTATTAACGGTGTATCCCTGACCAACCTCGTCGGATCTGGACGAATTTCATATTCTGTAAGGTGATGCCTGTATTGATTGACGAAGCGTTATTTACCTGACTATTTTAATTACAGGGAACCAGATTATAGCTTGTGCTTCGTCCACCCGAAGAATTTTTCCGGAGTATGTTTTTACTTATTAGGTCCTGAATATCTCTGAGGGCAGTATCCTGAGAACATTTTAAAATTTTTGCCCATTTTGAAGTAGTTAACTGACCTTCAAAGTTGTCTAATAATTTGTTTATCAGTAGTATTTGTCTGCTATTAAGTGATTCGGAAGAATATTTTAACCAGAACTTGTGCTTATTGAGAACTCCTGAGAGTATTTTTTCCGAGGAATTAAGAGCATCAGCCAGGCATTTTAAGTACCATATCAGCCATTCTGTTATATCAAGATTCCCCTTCTGAGTTTTCTCCAGAATGTTATAATAATCTTTTCTCTCTGCTTTGATCTGTGCTGACATGCTGTAAAATCGCTGAGGCGTTTCGTCCGATCGGGTAAGTAACATCTCTGATAAGGCACGGGCGATTCTGCCATTACCATCTTCAAAAGGATGTATTGTAATAAACCACAAATGAGATACAGCAGATTTAATTATTAAATCATGGTAAGTTTCATTATTAAACCATGAGATAAATGATCTCATTTCCTTCCCTATTTCTCTTGCAGGCGGAGCTTCAAAATGTACTTTCTCTTTTCCCAGTGCACCAGAAACAACCTGCATGGGTCCGGTTGAATCATCTCTCCAATTACCCGTAATAATTTTATACATCCCACTACGACCTGAAGGGAACAATGCTGAGTGCCAGCCAAATAATCTATCCGTAGTTAATTGTTGTTGATAGTTCTGGGTTGCATCCAACATCATTTCCACCACTCCATCTACATTTCGGTCAGATGGTACCAGGCCAGAAACCTCAAAGCCCAATTTTCGTGCTATTGAAGAGCGAACCTGATCAAGATTCAGAATCTGACCTTCAATTTCTGATGTTTTTATCACTTCAGTAGTCAGGGTTTCCAGAACTGCCTCATTTCTTAGCTTAAATCCAAGTGTTTCCATCTTCCCCATCAACTTTCCCTGCAAATGCCTGACATTGGAATGCGGGATTAGAATTGATTTACTGTCCCAGGTAAACTTCGGCCATTCAGGTTGCTGGTAGATAAAAAATCTCATTCTCCGCAATATTTACGGTAAATTTACTAATTAATCTCCGCAATTAAAAATAATATACGCATATTCTGCGGTGATTAGTATCTTTTTCCTCCGCATCATGGAGTTTCTTAAGCATTACCGGCTGCAACAGCCATACTTATCTGCAAAGTTATGTAGCTTTATAAGCAGGTAACAGCCTCAAAATACTTACAAGTGAAAAGACTATCGATAATGATCCTTTTTGCCGGAATTAGCATGGCGGCATACAGCCAGGTTATTGTGGGCACTGTATATGAAACCGGCACGAACAATACAATCAGTTCTTCAACAATCTATTTTGACGGAGCATTTGCTGGTACGCTTACTGATAAAGACGGAAAATTCAGTCTGGATGTCACAAAATATGCAGCATTACCTTTAACTATAAGCTCTATCGGATATTTTTCCGTAACTCTTACAAATTATCCTACCGATAAACCTCTGAAAATATATCTCACTCCAAAGGTCTATGAACTTAATGAGGTGTTGGTAGCATCAAAATCACTCGCCAGAAAAAGAAAAGAGTATATGAAGATATTTAAGGAGGAATTTCTGGGAACAACATATAATGCGGATAATTGTGAAATAATCAATGAAAATGACATTTCTTTCAACTATGACTCAAGCAAGGATACTGTACGCGCATTTGCATCAGATCCGATAATAATAAACAACCTGGCACTGGGCTATAAGATCACCTGTTATCTTGACAAATTTGAGTACTACAAGCATGACAATTCATTTTTATTGAGAGGTAATTTTGTTTTTAACGAAGACATGGCCAAAGACGGACCTGATAAAAATTTATCTGCAAAGATTTATGAACAACGCAGATTCAGTACTTATCCGGGTTCCAGAATGCATTTTTTCAGGGCTCTGTGGAAGAATGGCCTCGAGGAAGAAGGCTTTTCAATAAAAAATTCAGACAATAAGTTCTTAAGCTATGAAGATGTTGTAAAGCAGGATGTTAACAATCCACTCAACTCTCCTGACAACGAAATAAAATATATCAGCTATCCGGGTGATTTAATTATCTACTATTACGATGAGGTGACCACATTAAAATTACTCAAACCACGTGTTTACTTTTATAGTGACGGCAAATATGACAGCACAGTTACTACCTGGGAAGGAGAAATGATAAAGAAACGCATCGGCGATTTGCTTCCTGATGTTTATGTTGAAACTGTCAGCAAATAAATAATAGTACCTCAAAAGATAACTGTAGGGCCAGATTCCTTAAACATCATACGTCAAACCCACCCCCAGCCCCTCCAGGCCTTGCTCTGCCGAAGCGGCTTCGCGAAGGCGAAGGAAGGGAGCCTAAGAACACCGGTTTTGATAAAATTTAAATATCGCATTTAGAACTTTTTATACACCAGATATGTTTTAAAATTATATTTGTGTTCACAACTTGAGCATAAAGAAAACAACTTTAAGCATTGAACCTTGAACTTCAAACAATTATAAAATGAAAAAGACAAACCGTCGTGAGTTTATACAGAAAAGCGCTGCAGGTTTTGCAGGACTGGCAGCTATAACATCAGGTCTCAGGGACTATTCATTTACAGCACCGGCAGAGACAATTGATGTTGTTAAACTTGGAAATACCGGATTAAGTGTGCCCCGGGTTGCACTTGGAACAGGTTCAGCAGGGTGGAAAAATGTGTCTAACCAGACAAGGCTGGGATTTCAGGGCTTTGTTGAGCTTGCACAGCATGCATACGACAGGGGAATTCGCTTCTTTGACACTGCCGACATGTACGGCTCACATGAATATGTTCGTGAAGCGCTGAAGGTTATACCCCGTGACAAAGTTACAATTCTTACAAAGGTGATGGTCTATGATCAGGAGGGATGGTACAAAAAGGAACCCTTCCAGACAAGCCTTGACAGGTTCAGGCAGGAAGTTGGAACGGATTACTTTGATATCTTCCTGTTGCATTGTATGGTAAATGGCCAGTGGTCAACAGAGTATAAAAAATACATGGAAGAGGTTTCAAAAGCTAAGGAGAAAGGAATCCTGAAAACAGTGGGGATCTCATGCCATGATTATAATGCACTTGTTGAAGCTGCCAATAATCCATGGGTTGATGTGATCCTTGCAAGGATTAACAATAAAGGCCCCAAAATGGATGGCACGCCGGAGCAGATCATGAAAGTACTTGAAACCGCACGGAAAAACGGCAAGGGAATTATTGGAATGAAAGTATTCGGCATGGGCGATCTTGTTATGGATGAGCAGAGAGAAGCTTCTCTACAGTATGTAATAAAGAGTGGAAATGTTCATTGCATGACCCTTGGCCTTGAGAGCAAAGCCCAGATTGATGATGCTGTTTCCAGGGTAATGAGGATAGCAAAATCCTGAATTACAGACAGATAATAACTTATTTCCACCTGGTGAAGGGATTCTTTGCCAGGTGGGAATTATAATAGCGGTAATCACCAGTTACCTCCTCTCCCAGCCATTCAGGTTGTGGAAAAACATCATCCTCCGACTCCAGTTCAATTTCTGCCATCAGAAGTCCCTGATTCTCTCCATGGAACTCATCAACCTCAAAAGTGAATTTCCCTGCTGGTACAAGGTATCTGCTTTTATTAATCAGACCTGAATCACACAATGCCATAAGTTCATTTGCCTCATTATAAGGAATTTCCTTCTCCCATTCATACCTGCTTGTCCCTGAGGTATTTGTACCTCCTTTTATTGTCAGGAAGCCCTTGTTATCTTTAATTCTTACACGAACAGTAATTCCATGAACAGTAGAAATATAACCCTGCTTTATTGTTAAACATTTAACAGCATAATTCTTAAACTCACCTCTTACAAGGAATTTGCGTTCGATCTCCTGTGGCATCTTATCTGATCTTTATTTCAGTCTCTGAGGAAAACTATTCTCTTCTACTCCCGGCCCGAAAAGCAAGACTGGAAGGTACAAAGCAAAGTTACACTAATTTAGCATTTTTATTATTTACCACGGAGTTACACAGGGTTACACAGAGGTGACACTGTTTTCCGGAATCAGGTAAGAGTATTGCGATTATTACTCAGTGCTTCTCCGTGGCACTCAGTGTACTCCGTGGTCAAAAAACGGAGTTACACAGGGTTACATGGAGGTCATACTATTTTCCGGAATCTGGTATTTGTATTGCGATTATTACTCAGTGCTTCTCCGTGGTACTCAGTGTACTCCGTGGTCAAAAAACGGAGTTACACAGGGTTACATGGAGGTCATACTATTTTCCGGAATCTGGTATTTGTATTGCGATTATTACTCAGTGCTTCTCCGTGGCACTCAGTGAACTCCGTGGTTAAAAAACGGAATTACACAGGGTTACACAGAGGTGACACTGTTTTCCGGAATCAGGTAAGAGTATTGCGATTATTACTCAGTGCTTCTCCGTGGCACTCAGTGTACTCCGTGGTCAAAAAACGGAGTTACACAGGGTTACATGGAGGTCATACTATTTTCCGGAATCTGGTATTTGTATTGCGATTATTACTCAGTGCTTCTCCGTGGTACTCAGTGTACTCCGTGGTTAAAAAACGGAGTTACACAGGGTTACATGGAGGTCATACTATTTTCCGGAATCTGGTATTTGTATTGCGATTATTACTCAGTGCTTCTCCGGGGCACTCAGTGAACTCCGTGGTTAAAAAACGGAATTACACAGGGTTACACAGAGGTGACACTGTTTTCCGGAATCAGGTAAGAGTATTGCGATTATTACTCAGTGCCTCTCCGTGGTACTCAGTGTTCTCCGTGGTTAAAAAACGGAATTACACAGGGTTACATGGAGGTCATACTATTTTCCGGAATCAGGTATTTGTATTGCGATTATTACTCAGTGCTTCTCCGTGGCACTCAGTGTACTCCGTGGTTAAAAAACGGAATTACACAGGGTTACACAGAGGTGACACTGTTTTCCGGAATCAGGTAATTGCATTGCTAATAGTACTCAGAGCTTCTCCGTGGCACTCAGTGTTCTCCGTGGTTAAAAAAAAATTACATTTAGACAATTAAAATAAGACTGTATGAAAAGAGCCATATTATTACTTATAACTGTTGTATTTGCAATACATATCCTTAATGGTCAGATATTTATTGTTAAGGACGGAAAACCGTCAGGAAGAATTATTGCCGACCAGAATTTCAGGACTGATAAGGAGGCAGCAGATCTTCTGAATGTTTTTATCGAAAAGATCACAGGAACAAAACTCCCTGTTGAAAGTCCGTCTGGTAAATTCAAACAGGGGGATATCATAATCAGAGGATTCGGATCAGCTTCACCTTCCGACAAGTCTCTGATACTGAAAGAAGATGGTTTCAGGCTAAAATCAGATGCATCGAATCTTATAATAAACGGTGGCCCCGGAAAAGGATCACTGTACGGTGTTATCACCCTTCTTGAAGATTATTTCGGAGTAAGATATTATGCTGCTGGCGCACTTAATGTACCGGAGACCAGCACTTTGCAGATCCCTGCCAACCTGAACAGGATTGAGAATCCCAGCTTCAGGTACAGGCAGACCCAGTCATACAATATGGCGCTTGATCCCCTGTATAAAACCTGGAACCGGCTTGAAGAACCGCGTGAGATATTTGCAGCCGGCTACTGGGTACATACCTTTGACAGGCTTCTGCCCTCAGCTAAATTTGGCAAGACGCATCCGGAATATTATTCTTTCATAAATGGTGAGAGGAGGCCGGGCTCAGCAAGCCAATGGTGTCTGACAAATGATGATGTTTTTGAGATTGTATCAAAAAAGATCGATTCAATCTTCAAGGCAAATCCTGAGCAGAAAATAATTTCGGTGAGCCAGAACGACGGCAATTTTACATATTGTCAATGTGATAAATGTA
The DNA here is from genome assembly GCA_022703405.1 of Bacteroidota bacterium. Taxonomy (GTDB): domain Bacteria; phylum Bacteroidota; class Bacteroidia; order Bacteroidales; family VadinHA17; genus LD21. The sequence continues at coordinate 7,007 of JAKLDT010000025.1, forward strand.
AAAAGATTGATGATGCCGAAGGAAGTCCTGCCGGCACTCTGATCTACTTCCTTAATAAACTGGCAGCCAGGTTTCCTGACAAGGAGTTCTCAACCCTCGCCTACCTTTATTCAATGAATCCTCCAAAAAACATCAAACCCCTGCCCAATGTCAATATAATGCTGTGTAACATTGACTGTTACAGGGAAGTGCCTTTAACTGATAACGCATCAGGACAACACTTTATGAAAGCTCTTGAGGGCTGGGCCAAAATCTCGGATAACATCTTTGTCTGGGATTACGGAATCAACTTCGACAACTATGTCTCTCCCTTCCCGAACTTTCATATTCTGCAGACAAACATGCAGCTTTTCAGAAAGAACAATGTGAACATGCACTTCTCGCAGATAGCCAGCGTGAAAGGTGGAGATTTCTCAGAATTAAGAAGTTACCTTGTATCAAAACTGCTTTGGAATGTTGACTGCAATGTTGATTCTGTAATGCAGTCTTTTCTAAACGGATATTATGGTGCAGCAGGACCGTTCCTGTACCAGTACATTAAAATACAACAGGGAGCTCTTCTGGGAAGCAATATCGGACTCTGGATTTATGATACACCGATTACGCACAAATCAGGCATGCTGAATCCGAATCTTATCAAAACATACAGAAAGCTTTTTGATGATGCTGAAAAAGCTGTAAGAAACGACAGCATCAGGCTGAAAAGAGTATGGCAGCAGAGGCTCACAATACAGTATGCTGAGCTGGAGATTGCCCGTACTGGCTTGATGAATGACATTGACTACATTAAGAATGAACTTATTCTTTTCCGCGACAGGGCCAGATTACTTGATGTAAGGTCGCTAAATGAAAGAAACAATACTATCGAAGAGTATTGTGAGCTCTATCTCAAGCGAAACCTTCCAAATCCAAAGAAAAGTCTTGCTGCCGGCGCTTCCGTTACTTACCCCATACCACCGAATAAACCTTATGATAAGATTGCAGATAAAGCACTGACTGACGGGCTTCTGGGCGGAGCCACCTTCAATGAGAGCTGGGTAGGCTGGGAGAAAAATGATGGTGAGGTAATACTTGATCTCGGGGAAGTTAAGGAAATTGAGACAGTTGAAGCTGATTTTCTGCACAAGCTGGGTTCGTGGATACTTGTGCCAAAGAGCATGACCTGTTTTACCTCGGAGGACAACAGGGATTTTAAACTGATGGGAAAAGTTATTGTACCTGAGGACAGATCGCCGGAAGTGAAGTATGTAAGTTATGCCGTAAAATCAGATAAAAAAGTGAAGGCCAGGTATATAAAGATACATTTCGAAGCTGTTGGAATAGGTCCGTCATGGCATTATGGTGTCGGATACCCAGTGTGGTTCTTTACGGATGAGATATGGGTATATTGACATTTCCCTAAATCCCTCTGTAGCTGATTGACCTCACCCTAAATCCCTAGTTGATGATTCACCTCACCCTAAATCCCTCTCCCGGGGGGAGAGGGACTTTAAGACGTACTTTCATTCAGTACTTTAGACGCCCCCCTTCTCCCCCGGGAGAAGGGTCCCGATAGCTATGTAACACTTCACAATTCAGGTAACAAGTTGTATAAATGAATTTTGATTACAATTTTATAATGTTAAAACCCCCATCCTGGCCTTCCCCCAGGGGGGAAGGTACAAAAAGCCGCTTTGCACAGGAGAAAGTATAAAAAGGCGTTTCCCCCCGTGGGGGGAAATTGAAAGGGGGGTTATAACTAAAAAAGTGTTACATGAATTCTGAAGAAATACATAGCTATCGGGAGGGGGATGAGGTATTTTTATTGTGAATCTCTGTGTAAGTTTTTAAATCTTCCTTGTAATTTTAACAGCAATATCCCTCAGGTATTCGGGAGATGTGATTTGCAGCCAGCCTCCGTTATGACCGTTATGCTGCCCGGATTTTTCAGCGCCGTTTTTTGTATCGAGCCATTTAATATCGTATGATCCGGCGGGAAGATTTACCTCAAGTGTGCTTGTAACCTGAACAGTATCCTTTGTTGAAAGATAAAAGGCCCATACTTTTCCCTCCTCTTCAAGTCCGTTGATGCTGGTTCCGTTAACATCGGGTCTTACAGTCGCATCTGTAACAGGTTTCATACTGATAAAATTCAGGCTGTTCATAAAGCCTGCCAGGAGCTTGAACTGATTTCTCAGCTCCCTGCTGCCACCACCAGGCTCTCCCTTCTGAACAACATTTGTACCATCCTCATTATCAGTTGTAAATGAATAATCGAGATGGTTGAACAAGGCACCGCCTTCAAGCATGAAGCGCCAGGCTTCAATACGGTAAATATCACCCTCAATTCCCCTGAAACCAGTCTCATTGTCGCCAAGCGGAAGGTTAAGGTGATAATTAAGAGGAATTGTCACAGGAGGCTCGGCATAATGGAAATTATATATTGACACATGCTTTCTGGGTTCCGGCAGATACTTTTTAAAATTCTGCACATTATTGGATATCAGATGCTTAAGCTCAAAATCCTTTTCTGCATCTGCAACAACAGAAGTCATGTATTCCTCCCATTCCCGCAGAGCTGTTGTGTCACCAAAATATGGTTCGTTGCATACCTCATAATAGAGATTGTCAAAATCCTTCAGTTCTGAAGTTATCTTTTTCACCATCTTCTCCTGTTCTGCGAGCAGTTCCGGGTGTCTGAGTGAGAGTACTTCTTTCCAATCCCTTATAATCTGTGTGTTGTTGATATTGTTACTGTAATACAGAGGAGAAAATTTCCATTGAATTGTATCATATATACATGAAAAAAGATCCAGCTCCACAACAATATTTCGTTTCCCTGCTTCTGCAATAAAATCTTTCAGTCGTGTAAAATATGCCTCGTCCCATTTGTTGAGATCAAACCTGTTTCCCCCGTTTGAATATCCAGGTTCAGGGCTTCTTGCCCAGGGAGCTATGTAACGTTCTGGAGCCGGAGCCATGGTATTTTTCAGAATGCCAAAGGCCTTTTGTGGCTCAACATACACTCCTGAAAAAGTACGTGTTATATTCATTCCGCATGCTGCAAGCTCATCCAGATATTTTACATAATCGAAATCGAGGTTCATCACAGCGCCATAATGCTCTGTGGAGCCAATAAACACTGTGGGATTGCCCCGGAATAGAAAATAGTGGGGATTTTCAGGATGAACGGTCAGAGGAGTAGGTTGATCGGGACTGCATGAAGTAATCAGGAATGCAGCAGACATGATAATAAACAACTTTGATGATTTCATTTTAAAACTGTATTGTTTACAATAAAATTCCTCCTTATAATTCACCCCTAAATCCCCCAGGGGGGACTTAAAATCCAACTATCCTAACAATCTTTTTCAATCTTATTTTGAAGACTCTTAAAGCCCCCCTTGGGGGGTTTGGGGTAAACCAGCTCAAACTTTTACAAATACCTCCTTTTTATACATATACCACAGCAACAGCCATTCAGCGGCTATTGAGAACAGTACAGCAATCACTGATCCGGTATCACCCATGGGTTTTGTAATCCAGCCTGTAAAATAGCTGACCACATTTCCAACCGGCACCACTCTTACAAAAAGGTAGATAAATATCGAATTCATGCCAATTACTCTGAAGAAGAAAGACCATCCAGCAAGTCCCCTGACATCAATAATAAAGTAGAACAGTGCCAGCAGAAGGAAGCTGATGCCTCCGGCCACAAAATTATAAGGAGTTGTCCAGCAGACTTTTATTACCGGATATACAGGTGACAGAAGGATTCCTGCAGGGATCATGCAAAAACCAATTATAACCATAGTGAGGGTTTTCCTGTAGTCAGAACGGTTTTTATCCTGCAGAATCTTTCCTGCAATAATTCCCATAAGTGTGATACCTATTGCAGAAAATACTGATAAAATTCCAAGTGCATCATAAATTCCGTTTCCCTGCACCATTCCCTGCGGGCCATAAGCCAGACGGCCCGGAAGGTATAACCTGTCGATATGGCCATTTATACAGCCTTCGGGAGTGAAAACGCCGGCCCCGACACCAGGTACAGGCACAAAAAGCTGCATGACCGATACCCCGGCCAGTATAGCTGCAATCCAGATCACTGTTGCCCTTATTGATCCTGAGAAAATATATATGACAGAGGCAAAAAAGTAAGCTACACCAATCTGTCCGAGTACACTCGCATAGCGTGCATTTTCAAATCCGTCTCTGAATACACCATTATATAATATTCCCAGGATAATCAGAATTGCCATCCTTTTGAAGACCTTCAGTACCAGTTTTGCTTTTGAAGGATTCTTTGCCAGCGCTGATTTTACCGAATATGGAATTGCAACGCCGGAAATGAACATGAAGAGAGGAAAGATCAGATCGTAGAAATGGAAACCATTCCACACAACGTGTTCCATCTGTTTACCGAGGGCATCAATCCATGGAGCATCAGTTACCTGAGCCAGGGTTGTGAGAAAACCTCCGCCACCGATTATCCAAAGCATGTCAAAGCCCCTGAGTGCATCAAGGGAGAGCAGTCTTCCTTTTGAAGCTGCAGGTGTAAGTTTAATATTTTCTTTCATTTAAGTAATGGTGCTGTTTGTTCAGGTGAAGTAACTCCTGAAGGTAATTCAATAATTCTGATATTCCGGAAATGAATCGGCGCTCCCTCAGACTCGAGGCAGATATAACCCTTCTTCTGGGTAGCACCTGCAATACCATTTACAACCTTTCCATTTACAGAAAGTTTTATCACACCATCAACACACACAACATCATAAGTGTTCCATTCGCCTTTTCCCTTGCAGCGGTTCTCAACAGATTTACTTCTTGTACCACGGGGATTGTCGGGCACAGTTGTAACACCTCCGACTCCGAACAGTTCACCATGAACATAAGCTATCGGAGGAGTGACACCATCTTTCTTATTAATATTAACCCATTCAAGTTCAAGCATTTGCACCTCAACACCATTTGGAAGTCGTGCTCCCTCCGGAGGAGTAGCATTGCTCCAGACAAAAGTGCCGGAGTTGCCGCCGGCTTCCATGTGCATCCATTCAATATGCAGGATGAAGTTTTCATACTGCTTCTCAGAACGCATGACACCGATAGGTTTTCCTGTACATATAAGAAGATCTTTCTCCACATGCCATGTATCCGGATCAGTATTTACATTTTTCCACAGAAGGGGCTGCTCCTTCTCTTTGGTTTTGAATAAGGCCTTATCAAGGGAAAACGATTTCCCGAATGAGATCATCTTCTCCTGTGCTGAGGAAAATGGAATTGTAACAAATGTTACAAAAAACAGAAACAATGTTCGTCGTATGTACTGCATTTTGAAGTTGATTTAAATAGGTTTATCAAATATAGAAAAATAAAACCACGGAGTTGATTGGCCTCACCCTAAATCCCTCTGCGTTTGATTCACCTCACCCTAAATCCCTCTATTGATGATTGGCCTCACCCTAAATCCCTCTCCCGGGGGGAGAGGGACTTTATGAAATCCAGGAACTCAGTACTTCAGACGCTCCCCTTCTCCCCCGGGAGAAGGGGCCGGGGGATGAGGCTCTTCCTTCAGATGGCCGGGGGATGAGGCTCTTCAATCAGATGGCCGGGGGATGAGGATATAGAAGTATTACAATTGCCTGAATCACTTCTTCTTCACATATATCAGCCAACCCTTCTTAGGTTCAACAGGTATTGCTTCATCGGGCATAAAAGTCCTTTCTTCCTGGAAATCTTTTATATAAGGTGCATATAATATTGTATTTGCCTTATCCAGGCCAAGAAGTTTCCAGTCGATAAGCAGTCTGAAATTAACCTCCTCCCCGGCCCAGCTTGCAGCTGCAACAAGGGCAGAATTATCCTTTATATAGATAGTTGCTTTAACATCTTCCCGGTCTGTTCTGACAGGACAATCCTTATCCCAGTAACCTTTCATCTCAGAATTTTCAATTCCGAATTCATCCCATATCTTCCATACAGGGCGCGGATCACACGGAATACTTTCTGTAACCCAGGGAAGACGAAGTGTCATTCCATAAACCATCCCTCTCCACCTGTTACCACCCCCCTGGAGCATATCTCCCATCAGTCCGAATGGTATACCTGAAGACTCAACAAGCCAGTTTTCAGGAGGCATCTCATCGTATTTAAAACTTTCTCCAAACCAGAGCTTGTCGATATATGGAAAATATTCAGCATACTGATTTGCAGGACCTTTTGAGAAGCCTGTATTTGAATGAAGATCAAGCATACAGCCGGGTTTCAGGCCGTCAAGGACTTTACGTATCCTCTTCACTGTGCGTCTGTCGTAGGTCACATCATCGAGATAAAGACCATCGATATCAACATTTTTGACAAGCCATGCCAGACCCTCAATATAGTAATTATACCAGCGCGAGGCTCCCGGGGCGCTCACAACTGACGCGTCAGGACTCTTGTCGGGAAAATGCTGGTACCACTGCGGGTGGTAGCCAGTGATAAAATGTTCCCTGAGCCACATATATCCCCCACCATTTCCATCGCCTAGTATCTCATCACCAAGGCTTCTCAGTGCCCATATTTCTGTGGCATAGTTTGTAAGTTCTCTTATAGTGTAATAGATCTTAACTTTCTGACTTTTTGCATGAAGCTGATTTACAAACCATTTCATTGAATCTACAGCAATAAAGGGATAATTGATGTGAGGATTGTAATTGTTTGCATGATGCAGGTTAACCACACGAACACCACAGGAAAGGTCTTCATCTGAAGGCATTGGATTTCCCCCGTTATGATAATACCTGTTCGTGAACTGGCTCTGGGTATCGAGTTTTTTAACAGGAGTGATCAGAAATGACCATTCAAAGCTGATAGAATCACCTGCAATGAAACTGCGCGAGCCACTGAAGGCGATAGCCCTGGTTGCATTGGGCTCTTTACTTACCTTGAATCCTCCCTTGCCCTCATTATACCATGATGCGGGATATGGCGGCTTGTAAAGGTTGAGAAGCGGGCCGTGATACTCTCCTCCTCTCAGCTCGCACCATAAGCCTCCCATTGTATTACCAAGCCAGAAGCTGTCAAATGGGCCATTCCATCCACCCTGATAATTCTCAGTGAGGAGTTTACCAGGAAGCCCCATGCCCATAATATACTGTGCCACAGCAGGATTGAAGGGAATTTCCAGCCTTATATCCTTAACAACAACATCAGTTTTAGCCTTCAGGTTTATCTTATAATTGAAATACCCGTCTGCCTCAATGATTCCTGTTCCACTCATTTCGAAGTTACCTGAATAGGATTTCCATGAACCCCCTATAACACCGGGTTCATTCTTTATCAGGACTGCCTGTTCCGGAAGTGAAAATTCTTCAGCACCCTCATCTGTTTCAGCAATGAAGTTGAACGAAGCAGCCAGGATTTCTGTGCCATCAACACTTATTGATTCAGGATAGCCATTTGTACCACGAGTAAAGAATTTATTTGTAAGCTTGTAAGCATTGTTTCCCGCGAAACGTATTACATCATAAGGCTTAACATTATTATAATCGATGCCCAGGGTAGAGTTCAGCCACCGCAGTCGTGAATGTCTCCATGGCTCACTGTCACCACGGTCTGAAAGCACTTTATCATTTACCGTAATTGACAATTGAACCTTACGGTCAGGCATATTCTCTGCTTTGAAAGTCACCTCCCCGCTGTAAACTCCTGCAGGAACATTTTCACCAATGTCTATGCCAACCCAGAATGGCTGCACCATTCCGGCAGGTACATCGACACGTTTTGTAAACGGTTCTCCATAAGGATCAGTGCCTCCCGTATTAAAACAGGTAAGGGCAGCCTGAGGAATTGTATAAGCAGTTCCTGAAAGTGGTGTAAACTCCAGCCTTACATTGCTGACATCTGATTTTGAAGCATATACAGCCAGCTGAAGAGCATAATACTCATTGCGGCATGCTTCACCTGCAAACTTATCAGCAGGACCTGCATCAACCCATTTTTGGGGGATCTCATCCTTCATCCTTACCGGGAAAGACCTGTCTTCAGGAAAAATCAGATATTCCGATTTGTACTTAGTCAGAAGCGCCTTTTTCTCTGATGCCAGCGGAATTATCTCCATCGGCCAGAAGGAGTCAAAGGCAGAACGTGACTGAATTTCAGTTACATTCGCTTTCTGAAACGATTTTATCCTGGTCATGTCGCCGACCTTGTTACTGTTCACCCAGGAAGCAGTTAAAGTCTTCTCCGGCCCCGGGTAATCGGTTCCATAAAATCCCCACTCCTCCTGAACATGATAAGGCAGATAGTAGAAATAATAGGTACCACTTGTCTTTACCGGACCGAATGCTATGAAACAACGCTCCTTTGTAACTGAATACCTGTAAATATTTTTTACAGTATCTCCTGTTGCTGCATTCACAATTATAAACCTTCTCTTCTGGGGATCAGGATCATGACGACGCCAGAAAAGATCGAGAGTAACTACATCGGAAGGTTTTGCAATTTCAATTACAGCCCTGTGATTACCGAAGGCTTCCGGCCAGGGCGTCGAAGGGACGAGGTACCTTAGGTTCTGATTTGCCTGAGAGAAACCTGTCAAAGGAAGGAATAGTAGTAGAAGAAATTTAAGTGATTTCATGTTATATTCTTTCGTTAACCACTGAGTTTCACAGAGTATCACAGAGTATCACAGTGTAAAACACGGAGGATAAAACAGTGTAACTCTTCGAAAACTCTGCTAAACTCCGTGGTAAAAATATTACCTGAAATTCCTCGCTGTCTCAATCAATACTTTCAGGTTTGCAGAAGGTGTGGTTGGAGGAATAGCACATCCTGCATTCAGGATGAAACGGTTAGAGTTTTTGTAAATCTCAAGCAACTCGAGGGTCTTTTTTCTGACATCATCAGTGCTGCCCAGAGCAAGAACTCCGCTGGGATCTATGTTTCCTATGAAGGTTGCCGAATCATGGAACAAGTTGTATATTTTATGAATATCTGTCTGATAATCAAGTTCGAAAGCATCAGAACCTGATTTCTTCATCAGCTCAAGAATAATATCAGTATTACCGCAGATATGAAGAGCATAAGGCAAGCCGGCACTGTGAGCTGCAGCCACAATCCTTTGCTCGTAAGGAAGGGCATATTTTTCAAACATTTCAGCAGAAATCATTGCCGGTCCTGCCGGACTGTCACCGTTTGACACCATATCACAGCCAGTCTGGGCCATAAGCTTAATAAACTGAGTAGTAGCTTCAGTACAATATTCCAGAAGCGCCGTAATCTGTTCATCAGTTCCCATCATAAGGTCAAGCATCCAGGTCTGGGCACCGCGCATCATGCTTGCAAGAGAAAATGGAGCCTGGTCGCAGTTTCCACGAACATAAATCTCATCTTTAAAATGATCCTTAAGCATCCTTACTGCTTCAAGCCAGATCTGAATATACTTATAATCGCCAACCCTTGGCGGTTTGAGACTGAAGACATCATTCAGATCATTAAGGTTTCCATCATGTGAACGGGCAGCATCATTAACCGGAAAATCAACAGGCACACCAACTGCACCGGCAAGTGTGACAGTGTCAATATCAACAAGGATACCGTCATACCGGTATTTCTCAACAGCAGAGATGAAGGTCTCTGCTATTGCCTTAGGGCTGTTTCTGTATTGTTCCATTGTAACACCATGCTCCCTGGCAGCCATCAGGAAGTTATGCAGCATTACCGGTACCTTGTCAGGTTTTTCGCCTTTTAGTGCTGCTGTAATTCGATCGTGTCCGTTCATGTTTTTTATTTATTAATATTTTCCAAATTCATTTACCAGTTCAGCAACTCTTTTCACTCTTCGTTCGAGTCCGTCGGGTGGCACCTGGTCGGCAACGCCAAGCACAAAGCGGGGCTTCTGTTTCATAATTTCAAGAAGGTATTTTACATGCCTGTCAAACTCCTCATCATCAACACATTCAGTAAAATAAGACCCTGGAATGCCACCCCATAAAATACTTTTTGAATCTCCGGTAAAAGCTTCAAGCTCTTCCCATTTCATATCACCTACCGGATGCGGTGTAAGTGCTTCAAGCACAGTAAAACCGACTCCGGCTTCCTGTTTCAGAAGTCCGGCCAGGGTACCGTCAATATGAATATAAGAATACTTACCGGCTTCCCTGATTTTTGTTGTCCATTCTTTCTGGTAGTCATACATATACAGGCTGAACAGGTCAGGACCCACCATTTCAGACGAAAGGTTCTCAGGTATCATAAGTACCTCGGCCGGACTATCCACAGCAATTTGTGCTGCCTTATCAAATGCCTTTTCCATTATATCAAGTAGTTCCCTGAACTCATCAGGTGCAGTGAGGGCTGCCATTGTCACAGCCATCACCCCGGCTTCAAGAGCCAGCAGGTGCATGAAAGGACTCTTAGGCAGATAGCACAATACAACTCCCTGGCTACCAACCTGTTTGCGACGGAGAAAAGCCTGGTCATAATCTGGTTCAAACCGGGTGTTATCATAAATATATTTCATGACAGGTATCTCGGCTTCAGATTTCATGAAGTGTTCAACAGGTGCATCGCAATATGATCTCGGGACATACTCCCAGCATTCACGCACAGAACCGACTGGCGTTTTTATCTTTTTGAAATGTTTGTTCCCCTCCCACCAGTCACTGACATCGCAATTCTCAATAATCTGTTTATAAGGAAAATAGCCCTGAAGATAGAAGCCTACACCAAGATCCCTGTGCCAGTTTATATAGTCATCGGAAAGTATAAAATCCTTCGGCTTCAGTCCTCTCCTTACAAGCGAATTAGCCCAGTAGTCAAGGTCGCCGAACCAGGGTACCTGGTCGGGTTGGCCTCCTCTCAGTATTGTCAGTAATCTCTCTCGATGTGTCATAGTTGTCTTGCGTTCTTGCAGTCTGGTGTCCAGCGTCTAGAGTCTAGAGTCTTGCGCCTTACGCCTAATACAGTACCTCTTTCTCTATCTGTTCCAGCGACTTCCCTTTAGTCTCTATCATATTTCTCCTCAGATAGAAGTAGCCGATCAGTGTAACAAAAGCAAGGAAAATAAATGCGAAGCTCATTCCCTTCTGCTGCTGTTCGAGTGTTGTACCAAACAGGCCGACAACTATCGGAAAGAAGAAGTTCAGAGAAGCACTTACTCCCCAGTTTGCAAATGAACCAAGGGATGCTCCTCTTGCCCTTATGATATTCGGAAACATCTCTGAAAGGATGACCCAGATCACAACTCCCATCGATGCAGCAAAGAAAGCGATATAAGCAACAAGCAGAACAACAAGCCAATAGCCTGTAATATTACCTGATAGCAATCCATAGCCAAACAAGCCCAGCACAGAAACCATTCCGAGCTGGCCTATTAGTATAAGTTTCTTTCTGCCTACTTTATCAATCAAAGCCATGGCAAGCAGTGTAAAAACAAGGTTTGTGAGACCCAGTATTACGCTCTGCAGCATTGAAGTATCGGGAGAGAAACCTGCAATGCTGAATATCTGGGCTGAATAGTAAAAAACAACACCTATACCGGTAAGCTGACTGAAGATCCCAACCCAGATTCCGATAAAAACAATCTTCCTGTAAGGTCTCTTAAACATATTTATCTGTCTGCCGGCATTTTCAAGACTTATTGATTGCTCAATCTCCTTTATTGTCTGATCAGTGTCAATTTCATGAGAAGAAAGCTCTTCAATATTTCTTTTTGCTTCCTCAATCCTTCCCTTCTTCACAAGCCACCTGGGACTTTTCCTGATGAAAAAGAGCATAATGAAGAATGCAACTGCCGGTATAGCGCCGCTGAAGAGCATCCAGCGCCAGTTATTTTCACCTGTGTTAAGCAGGAGGTAATTTGAAATGAGTGACAAGAGTATCCCAACAACAATAGCAAGCTGGAAGGTAGATGCAAGCAGCCCCCGGTGTTTAGGTGGTGAAATCTCGGAAATATACACCGGGCATATTACTGATGCGCCTCCGATGGCAAGTCCGCCAATGAACCTGAAAGCAATAAAAATGCCGATAGTTGGTGCCAGGCCGCAACCTGCTGCAGAGATAAAAAACATCACTGCAAGGATCTGAAGCAGTCTCTGGGCTCCGAAAATATCTCCGGGCCGACCAATTATAAGAGAACCAAGCAGGCAGCCGACAAGGGCAGAACTGACTGTCCATCCCTGGATTGCAGGAGTAAGCTCAAAATGCCTGACCAGATCAAGCATTGCACCATTTATTATTACAGTATCATATCCAAAAAGGAGTCCCCCGAGAGCAGAGGCAACAGTACAGCGAATTAGTATTTTGTTCATTGTGTTTTATTGATTTCAGGACATTATCCCATAAAGTAAAAATAGCTATTTAACTCAGATTTTATTACCTATCTTTATATTGATTGATCATTATCTCTAAAAAATTAAATGCCCCTACAATGAAACGCAGGAACTTCATTAAAACCGCAGGAATCTCAGCTGCTGCAGCTCTTGTCACTCCGGGACTGGAGCCGGGAACCTCAGATTCATATTCTGGAAATTCAAAGGATCAGATATCACCTGCTTCGGTAAAAGTAAAGGACAATATAGTATACATTGAAACTTTTTCACTGTCGGCAGTGATTGATAAGGGTATTGTAATATCACTGAAAGACAAAGCTTCGGGAGAGGAATTCATTGAAAAACCTGACACAACAAATTTCAGGGCTCTGCAGCTGTTATACAGGAACAATGAGCTTTCAAACATCAATGAGGAGAAATTCGGGAACACTGAAGTACATCAGATTTCAGAAAGAAGAGCAGAGATTGTCTTCCATAGCTGGGACGGAGACGGAGTACTCACAATAACTGCCGATGATCAGACAGGAGACCTGATGATAGAACCATCAGCAAGCACTTCCAGACCCGGGGTGCTTGCCTGCAGGTGGAATATTACAGGGCTCAGGCAGTCACTTGAACTTGTTGCTCCGTTCTTTCAGGGTATTAAGCTGAAGCTCAATGATCCGCTGATAAAGAATATACGGTGGGGATGGCCCTTCCAGTGGGAAGCAGGGCTTGCAATGTTCCAGTCGGAAAAAGGCGGCTTCTGGGTACATACACAGGACAACAAATACAGGTTCAAGGCAATTCAGACAGGAACACAGGATGATCCGTTCACAATCGGCTTCGACAGCGAGGCTTACGGACCTATTGATGACAATTTAAGTGCCGGCGGATTGTGCTGGAGAATAAACACTTACAGGGGAGACTGGAAAGTACCGGCAGAAAGATACCGCCAGTGGTACTGGCAGGCGTACAATCTTGATGCTGAAGAAAAGCTTCGCCAGAAATGGATAAATGATATCAGCTTTGCAATATCCTGGTGCCCTGGTGATCCGGCAATACTTGATGCTCTTTCAAAAAAGATCTCACCAAAGAAGGTTCTGATACATTTTCCTAACTGGAGAACAGACAATTACGACGAAAACTACCCCACTTTCATCCCGAGCGAAAGTGCAAAGACTTTTATAAAAAAAGGTCAGCAGATGGGTTTCCATATAATGCCTCATTTCAACTCAATCGACATGGATCCGTCAAATCCAGTATATTCTTATGTAAGGGATTTTCCATACAGATCCGTTGAGAACAAACAACTTCAGGGCTGGAGCTGGTATAACAGAAGAGTAATAGGTGTTCCCGAATCAAATACAAACAGGCTGAATAACCAGGATAAGAAAGTAATGGTTAAAATACATCCCGGATTGAGCATCTGGCGGTCAATCCTTGGACAGAATATGCTCAAACCGGTTAATGAACTCTCCCTTGATCTTGTATTTATTGATGTTACCCTGTGTATCTGGAATATACACAATTGCCTTGTTGAGTCAATGCCGCCCACTGAGGGAATGAACAAGCTGATTAAGCATGTTTCGGAGCTCGGTCCGGGACTTGTTGTTGGAGGAGAGGGTCTCAATGAGATCACCGCTCAAAGGCAGTCATTCGCACAGGTACATCTTTTCAGGAGCTCCCAGGATTCGATAGAAGGAATTGAAAGATCAGGAGGCTGCAACCTCAACCAGGTTCTTTTCGGCAGGCTCGTGAAGACATTCGGATACTCAAACCTGAGCGGCAGGAACAAGGATACTGAAACCAGGATGCAACTCCATCTTGAGCATGGTGCAGTACCTACTGTGACTATCAGCTTAGCCGACGAAATTGCAAATCCCAATGCCTCTGTAAAAAGAATGCTGGAACTGGCCAATGGTTAAAGGTTGAGGTTGAGATTGAGGTTGAGGTTGAGGTTGAGATTGAGGTTGAGGTTGAGGTTGAGGTTGAGGTTGAGGTTGAGGTTGAGGTTGAGGTTGAGGTTGAGGTTGAGGTTAATGACCAATGGATCTACTTAACTCATTATCATGCATTTAGTTCCATTTCAAAAATCATCCTGTCGATTCTCTTCATCATCTCCATCATTGACCTGCCATTGTGATAAGGGCATTTCCACGGATCGATTTTCCAGTCGTTCCTGTAATACGGTGAAGGATCATCCTTTGGTTCAACAAGGAAGGGTACACCAAGCCTGTTAAGCTTTGTATACCATTCACCACGCTCATGATCAATAAGATATGTATCGATAAAGTTCCAGGAGAGTTTTACTGTCTCCCAGTATTTTTCATTGTGTGTAAGCTCAAAGGCATTCATGAAACCAACAAGTGTTTCAGACTGCTGCCACCAGTGTTTGTTTGTTTTTACATGACTTCCGAACCTTGTTGATTCAAGGAATAGTCCTCCGTCCTTATCAACTGCCACACGTTCAATATTATCAACCATTTTTATGGCAAGAGGCTCCATCTTTTTCATAATATTCTTATTCCCAAGAATTTCCGCAGCTTCCCAAAGGAGCCATGAACCTTCAATATCATGACCAAAAGAGCATATTCCCTTTGATGCTTCAGCCTCATTGAAGCGCTCATCGAAGAAAATTCCGAAATGACCTTCCTTCCTGATAATTTTATCAAGGAACAGGTTCATCATTTCGGTAAGTCTTTTCTTTACAAGAGGATCCTTCCAAACCGAATATAACGTTGACCATGCTTCAAGAACGTGAAGGTGAGTGTTCATTGTCTTAGGCTCGTTGTTATCTGCCATCCTGTTTTTATCATAAATTTTCCAGTCCCGGGTGAATGACTCCAGGTAACCGTCGTTTTCAGTGTCCTTTGTCTTTGTCTCGAGCAGGAGAAAAAAGTCTTTAATTTTCTGCAGAGTCTCTTCTTTCCGTCTGAATTCATAATATTTGCACAGGGAATAAAGTACAAAGGCCTGAGCATAAGTGTGCTTGATATCGTTTGCAACCTTATCGGAGGATGTAAGCTCCATGTAGTAGCCTCCATATTTCTTATCCTCAAAATCTTCAGTAATTACTTTGTAAGCCCTGTCGGCCATTTCTGCATATTTTCTGTTTCCATCAAGCATGGCAGCAGCAGAAAAGGTCCATAAAATCCTGGCATTCAGCACGCTTGTCTTGTTTGCACTCAGAACCGGTTTCCCGTTCAGGTCAACAGCTCCATAGAAACCATGACCTTTCTTTTCCACTCCGTACTTTATCCAGTAAGGAAGGATATCCTTATGGAGCTCATTATGGAAGAAGCTCCGGTACTTTTTAAGTTCTCTTGTTAGTTTGTTCATAGCT
>JAKLDT010000250.1 GCA_022703405.1 Bacteroidota bacterium
GCGATGGTCTGCCAACAGCCACAATCCTTTTTCCGATAATATTGTAGAGGGCTGTTATCATCAGGCCGTTATTGTCATTATAGTAGAATAAACCTGCATTGACCATATATGGCGACTGACCCTGCAGGGCCCTGCTCCGGTTCAGATCTCCTTCATCAAAACTTACCTGGCTCTTTATAAGCGCTGCATTTAGTATTACTGAGAAGTTTTCTGCCCCTGATATAAATCCCAGTGACTTCCTTACATCGGTCTCTATGCCATAGCTGTATGCCGAGCTGACATTTTCATAAGAATACTGGGTAGGATTGTTGCCCATTATTGTCATCTCAATGGGATTTCTGAAATACTTATAGAACAGTCCGACATTGAATGTTTCATTAGGTGTGGGGTAATGCTCATATCTCAGGTCAATATTATGTATATATGACTGCCTGATTCCGGGATTGCCATAGATGCCTGCATTGAGATCAAAATCAACAAAATAGAACGGGGCAAGCTCCCTGAATTCAGGTCTGTTAACTGAAAGTCCGTATGCTGCCCTGAGCAGGTTTTTCTTATTAATGTTAACTGCAAGGTTTGCTGACGGGAACAGGTTGATTGTATCTCTCTTTACATTTACGGGTGTTGTTGTTCCCTGCCTGTAGCTGTCAAGTGTCTGAATGTTTTTCTCGGCTCTGAGTCCGGTATATAGGCTTATGAATGGTATAACAGGAATCTTTCCCGCCACGTATGCTGATATCTGCCTGTTTGAAGCGCTGTATGAGTCAGACGGTGCTGTTACTTCACTCAGCTTTATACCGTCGGACATATTTATGTTTGCATTGTTAAATATCTGATCAGCAGTCAGGTATGTCAGACTGAATTCAGAACTGGCAGCTGATGTTGACCATCCGAAGTTCCTGGCATTGAAATCTCTTACCTTGTTTTCGAGATAGACACCTGTTCTTATCTCTGGTGTGAAACCTGAGAGATCAAATGTCCTGGTGAAATTTACTGAGGCACTGAAAAGGTTTTCCCTGAGGTTGAGCCACATCTGCGACTGTGATGAGAGATCAGCATTATCTCCAAAGAGCAGGAAATATTTAGTTGTGTCATTCTCATCCCTGATATACCTTGTTCTCCTTATATCAGGTTCATTTTTATCTGAGAAGGAATAACCGGCAACCCAGTCGAGCCTGGAAGTTTCATCACTGAAGGTGTGTTCTCCTGCAATCTGACCGGAGTAGATTGTCCTGTTCATATATTTAAGCTCATTGGATCTGATATGACGTCCGTTATTGTACCATTCACGGCCTTCGCGTTCGCTGTACCTGTTTGTTCCTATCTGGTTGAGCAGGTTCCTGAATTCGATCTTTGTATTTGAAGACGGATACCAGGCCCAGTTATGCATTATCCCTGCTTTTACAGTGTTTGTGTACTGATTATCAGTGAATTCATCCAGATATGATGGTCTGTCTTCCCTGAAATTGTAAATTGAATAAGTGTTGTTTAATAACCTGTCGTAATTCGAAACATTACTATATGTAACAGATGTTACATTTCCGAAGGTCTGATTCCCTGCTTTGAATCTTTTATTAAAGCCTGCAGAGAAGCGCTGATCAGGCAGAGCCGTGCCCTGTTGTGGAGCCCACGATTTGTTGAGTTCCTGTCCGAGCTGCGCAATTCTTTCCCTGAGCTGAGGATTTGTGGCATTCTCATATACATTAAGATGAGAAGGCATATCCTGTGGCAGATCTCTCGAGCCGTTGTAGATGCCCAGGAAGTCAGTGCTGGCCTTTTTATATGAGTTGATTGATCCGAAAGTTGTTCCTTCAGATACTCCTGTACCATAACTGACAAAGGCAGAATTTTTTTCGGGAAGGTTCACTGTTGTAATTTTCACAAAACCTCCTGAGAAATCAGCCGGGAGTTCCGGTGCCGGGGATTTGACTATCATCATGTTTTCGATCATTGAAGCCGGAATGACGTCAAAGGAAAATGCCTTCACATCAGCTTCCGAGCTGGGAGTTGCAGTGTTGTTAAGCCATACTGAATTATAACGCTGGGCAAGACCCCTCACTACTATGAACCTGTCGTCGATTATTGTTGTGCCCGGCAGTCTCTTTATTACTTCTGAAGCATCCCTGTCCTGTGATCTTAGTATCTGCTGACCTGAGATTCCTATTGAGACAAGAGGACTCATTCTTGTTGTGTTGATCATTGATACATCGGTGTTTGTTTTCTTAACACCTGTAACTGTAACCTCCTGCAGAGTCACTGCATTTTCAGACATGTTAATACTAAGAGTGGTTGTTTTGCCTGCTGTAACAGTTACCTCTTCAAAGTATAACGGGTCATAGGAGATATATGAGGCTTTCAGCCTGTATTTACCGGGTTTAACATTTGCAATTGTAAACTTACCTTCAATATCAGCAGCTGCACCTGTTGTTGTACCTTCGATGCTGACCATAACTCCCGGAAGAGCTTCTCCGGTTTTTTTATCGGTTGCTTTACCCTCAATAATGCCTGTCTGAGCTGAAAGAACAGCACCTGTTATAGTGAAAATCATTATCAGAAAAGCCTTTTTCGACATTTGAAATTTTGTCTCCATTATTAAATATTTATGTTCATACTGTTTGCCGTTACAAAAATCCCCTGATATTGTTACGGGCCAGTTAAGGAGCTATTAAGAAACTGTTACCAAAATGTTACAGGATATTATTACCTTGGCATCTTTAATATTTTCAACTATGTTTTTAAAGAAGTGCTTATTTATTCTGTTAGCTCTCCCGGCAACGCTTACAGTTCATTCACAGATCATTACAAGGCCCAATTACGGGCTTAAGAGCCATGAGACTCTTGAATTAAAAAGCATACAGCTTTCCCGTGACAAAACAGTTGTGAATTTCTCGATTGAGAATAAAATTGAAAACGGAATCTTCTGTGCTGACAGGAATATTTATATAACTGATCCTTCAGGCACGAGGATTAAACTTATTAAAGCTACCGGGATTCCGGTTTGTCCTAAGAGTTATCAGTTTAAAGCTGCGGGAGAGAAGCTCGATTTCTCCCTGGCTTTTCCTCCTCTCTCAGGAGAACCCGGCTGTATAGACATAAAAGAAGAATGTTCTGATAATTGCTTTTCTTTTTATGGTGTAGTACTTGATGAGTATGTTAACAGCCGTCTTGACGAGGGCTTTTCTTTTGCAGAGCGAGGCGAGTTGCAGAAAGCCCTTGATACATTTTTAAAGTATGCATCGGGAAATGTAATCAATAACGGAGTAAGAGCCCTTGTATATTATAATATTGTAAAGCTGGCCGGTGAAACAGGTAATTCCGACAAGGCAGCAGAATGGTACAAGAAGCTTAATTCCTCAGCTGTTAAAGGAGGAAAGAATTACATTAAGCAGCTTAATCTGCAGGGAATTAAGTATTAGTCTGGATCCTGCTTTTCCATGTGAGATCATGGGATGTTGGATAGATTATTTTTAACCACAAAGGACTCAGAGGCCCGATAGTTATCGGGATCACAAAGGGCACAAAGGATTCATGGATAAATGTCTGATTATTATTTCTTTGTGATCTTTGTGTATTTTCTCTGTGTTTTTTGTGGTTAATGGATTTTAAAAAGATAAGAAAAAAAAAGAGGCCTGTTATGGCCTCTTTAAGGTTTAGGTAGTTTTTCGGATTATTTATTCTGTTTTTCCAAAGTACAGGTCAACACCAACACCGATAATCCATGTTTTCTTCTTGTAAGACTGATTGTATTTAACAAGAGGAGAGGCCGGACTCGGATATGCATAGGTCTGAACATCATTGTCATAGAAAGTGTACTGGCCACCGATATTGACATCGATCATTGAATTAACGCGGTAACCGAAACCTGCTCCCCATGAATCGGTGTTTGTGCTGTATCTCTGGTCGCTCTGGTAAGCAGGAAGGACT
>JAKLDT010000251.1 GCA_022703405.1 Bacteroidota bacterium
TGAAGAGGTCCTTGTCAAGTATTACGATATCAGCAAGATAGCCTGTCTTTATCATTCCTTTCCTGTCCTCCATGAACTGAGCATAGGCTGCACCGGCAGTATAGTATCTGATGGCAGCCTCCATAGTAATTTTTTGTTCAGGATACCAGCCTTCTCCTTCTTCACCCAGCCTGTCCTTCCTTGTAACTGAGGCATAGAGTCCTTCCATTGGATTAAGAGGTTCAACCTGGTAGTCTGTACCAAAGGCGATTTTTGCTCCGGCATCGGCGAGGCTTTTCCATGCATAAGCCAACTTAGCTCTCTCAGGCCCGATACGTTTGATGACGAATTTCTTGTCGGATATGCAATGTGTGGGCTGCATTGATGCAATTACTCCGAGTTTTGCAAAACGAGGTATATCTGCAGGTGCAAGTGTCTGAGTGTGTTCATCCCTGTGCCTGCTGTCGCGGATACCATTAACCTGCTGTGCCTTTTCGAATGCATTCAGTGTCCAGGTGTTTCCCTTGTCACCTATAGAATGAACACCAATCTGAAATCCCATGCTGTCAGCCCTCAGTACCATCTGTTCAAACTCCTCATACGGCATCATTGCCAGGCCTGAGGTTGACGGATTATCATCAAAGGGTTCATACATCAGGGCTGTGCCTGAGCCCATTGACCCGTCAATAAATGCCTTGAGGTAACCAAAACGAATCCAGTTTCCATCCCCGGGATACTTTTGAGCTCTTTCCTTGTACTTTAATAGCTCTTCCCTGTCAGCAGTCAGTGGTTCGCCTATATCTATGCGGCTTGTAAGATTACCTTCTGAAAGTAATCCTGCATAGGCATCAAAGTCACCCCATCCAGGTACCTGAATACTTGTAACACCAAGTTCCCTGGCTTCCTTCAGTGCCATAAGATAGCCCTGACGGATTTTTTCTGACTTTTCCTTTTCAGTAAGCTGCAGTGGCTTTTCTCCTGTTTTGATGAGTCCCATCGCATTCTCCTTAAGGATGCCTGTAGGCTCACCGGTAACAGGATCTTTCTGTATTTCCCCTCCGAAAGGAGCCACTGTATTCCTTGTAATTCCCGATGCCTTCAGTACATAAGAATTGACAAGTCTCGAATGCCCGTCAGCCCTTGCAAGTATAACAGGATTATCAGGTGATACCTTGTCAATAAGCTCTTTCGAAGGCCAATTTTTGTCAGTGAACATCTCATGCTCCCAGTGTCCGCCTTTTATAAGCTGACCAGGTTTTGACTTTGCAACCTGCGCCTTTACTTTTTCAGTGATAACAGAGGGATCAGTAGTATACCGCAGTTCAACGTAATCCGGGTCGAGAGGACCAAAATGAACATGTGCATCATTGAAGCCAGGAAGAACGAGCCTGCCCTTTGCATCAATAACCTCAGTAACACCTTTTTTGATATGCTTTTTGACCTGTTTGTCTGTGCCAACAATAATGATCTTTTCCCCCTTCATTGCAACAGCTTCTGAATAGGTTCCGGCATCATCGGAGGTGAATATTTTCCCGTTCAGAATTACAATATCTGCAGGTTCACCACCGGAACATGAATTTAAAAATATTATTGTTGCGATTGATAATGAGATAATTACAGATTTCATGATTTAAATTTTTACAATTTGTAATATACAAATAATAATATTCTATTCAGCCAAGCCGTTTATATCGGGTAAATTATCCGGTTAACCTTTTGCAGCACATTTTGTTGATAACTTATTAAACTTGCATCACATAAACTGATAAATTCGCAAAAATTATTTCAGGATGAAAATAGCACTTATCGGGTATGGCAGGATGGGCCATGAAATAGAAGCAATCGCCTTAAAGAGAGGTCATGAGATCAAACTTATAATTGATAAGGATAATACAGGCGACCTGAACAGCTCTAATCTTAAGGGGATTGATGTCGCTATTGAATTCTCCCTGCCGTCGACTGCTCTTGATAATGTATCTTTTTGTCTTAATAATAAGGTTCCGGTTGTTTCAGGTACAACAGGATGGACAGATGATTATGAAAAAGCTGTGTTGTTTTGCAGGAAAAATAATTCTGCATTTCTTCATTCTTCAAATTTCAGCATTGGTGTGAACCTTTTATTCAGGCTTAACCAGGAACTCGCCCGTCATATTTCGGAATATGATGAATATAAAGTGCTGATTGAAGAGATTCATCATACAAAAAAGCTTGATGCTCCCAGCGGAACTGCAATTTCACTTGCAAAAGGAATTATCTCAGGTCATAAGAATTATACAAAATGGCACGATGGGAGTGGTGAGGAAAAAAATTCTGTTCCAATTGTTGCATTCAGGGAAGGCGATGTTCCCGGAACTCATATTATAACATGGGATTCCGAAATTGACAAGATCAGTCTGAAACATGAGGCAAAGAACAGGAAGGGCCTTGCACTTGGGGCAGTTGTTGCTGCTGAGTATATTTCATCGCGCAGTGGTGTATTCACAATGAATGATGTGTTGGGTTTCTGATAATTATATTACTTTTGACGATTCTGAAAATAACTGATAATGAATAATCTTTTCTCACGACAGTATATCCGTTTCTGGATAGTGGCAATTATTTACATCCTTGTTGTAATATGGATTGGTAATTTCTGGCTTCTTGCAGGTCTTGGTATAATTTTCGACATGTATGTTACTGAAAAGGTGAACTGGACCTTCTGGAAAAAGAGGCATGGGAAGAACAGTGCCTTCATTGAATGGCTTGATGCACTGATCTTTGCTGTTATTGCAGTTACCCTGATAAATATTTTCCTGTTTCAGAACTACAGGATACCAACTCCTTCAATGGAGAAATCACTGCTTATAGGTGATCACCTTTTTGTCAGCAAGCTGTCTTATGGCCCCAGGATGCCGAATACTCCAATAGCATTTCCTTTTACGCAGCATACAATGCCGCTTACAAATGGAAAATCATGGTCTAATCTTGTTATCTGGCCATATAAGAGACTTCATGGCGGAGGACAGGTAAAGCATAATGATCCCATAGTATTCAACTTCCCGGCAGGCGATACAGTTGTGCTTGATGAACAGGTTACGAGTTATTATGAAATAGTAAGGCGCACTGCACGTGAATTAAAATCAAGAGATGTATATTCCGGAACAGCGCCAAGACCTGAGAGCTATTATCTCCAGAATGCCCGCAAGGAAATAAGGGACCAGCATGAAATTATTTATCGCCCGGTTGACCGGAGGGATAATTATGTGAAACGCTGTATCGGTCTGCCGGGTGATTCCCTGACAATTAAAGATGGTATTGTTTATATTAACGGGAAGGAAGTAGCAGACAATGAAACCCAGCAAACAACCTATGTTATTGGGACAAACGGAACCACAATTAATCCTAAAGCCTTTGAGCGACTGTCTATTTCACGGTCTGACCAGACAATGCTTTCCGGGTCAGCCTATCTTATTCCTCTTACAAGGTCAAATGCCGGCACAATATCAAAGTTCACCAATGTAACTGAAGTATCACCTGTTATGGCAAGGGCTGGAGAGTGGGCCCCGCATATTTTCCCCCACAAGGACACATACAAGTGGAATGAAGATAATTTCGGTCCGCTATGGATACCTGCAGAGGGTGCTACAGTAAGTCTTGATACCTCCAACCTGTGCCTTTATGAAAGGATAATAGAAGTCTATGAGGGGAATGACCTGAAGGTTGATGGTTCAGCAATAATTATTAATGGGACTCCTGTAACAAGTTATACTTTTAAAATGGACTATTACTGGATGATGGGAGATAACCGTCATAATTCAGCAGATTCAAGATACTGGGGCTTTGTGCCTGAGGATCATGTGGTAGGC
>JAKLDT010000252.1 GCA_022703405.1 Bacteroidota bacterium
GTCAAATTTGTCAAGACTGGCAAGAAGGTTATTTCCTGTTTCCTTAATTGCATGGAGGTGTCTTATGGCTATATAGCCTGCAACACCAATAATGCCGAAATTTTTAGGATTGTTGCTCATCCGGATTAATATTCAAAACAGGGATGTAAAATTACTTATTAATTTTCAAAACTCTTCCTTCTTCAAGCCTGTATCTGTCTCCGCTTTCAGGACATACGGCAAAACCTGATTTGTCAAATGCAAGCTTATGTCCGTATTCACTCATCCATCCTGTCTGCCGGGCAGGATTTCCTATTACAAGGGCATAAGGCTTTACTTCTTTTGTGACAACAGCTCCGGCTCCGATAAATGAAAATGCTCCGATTTTGTTGCCGCAGACAATTGTTGCATTTGCGCCTATTGATGCGCCTTTTTCCACAATTGTTGTCGAATACTGGTCTCTCCTTATTACAGCTGAACGTGGATTGATAATATTCGTGAATACCATTGAAGGCCCCAGGAAAACATCATCTTCGCAGATAACCCCTGTATATATCGATACGTTATTCTGAACTTTTACGTTTCTGCCCAGTTTTACACCGGGGGAGATTACCACATTCTGCCCTATATTGCAGTTTTCTCCTATTTCTGAATCTTTCATAATATGACTGAAGTGCCATATTTTAGTGCCTTTGCCGATTTTGCAGCCTTCGTCAACTACAGCCGTTTCGTGTGCAAAATATTCCATTGATATCAGTTCTGTTTTTCGAAAAAGTTGATTATTGAAGAAGTTATATGGTCAAGCTGGTCCTGTTCCATATCAGGGTGCATGGGCAGTGAAAGAACCTGTTTGCAGAGAGAATCTGTAACAGGGAAATCATTTTCACAATAGCCCAGAAATTTGTAGGCTTCCTGCTTATGAAGAGGACCGGGATAGTATACCATTGAAGGTACACCAACCGATTCAAGATACTTTTTCAGCTCGTCCCTTCTGCCATTCTTTACCTTTATTGTATACTGGTGAAAGATGTGCTTTGAAAAGGGAGCCCTGCAAGGTGTTTCCAGGGCCAGGACGCCTGCCAAGGCCTCGTCATAAAAGTCGGCAACATGGGCCCTTGCTTCATTGAACTGTGCCAGGTACCTGAGTTTCACCCTTAGAATTGCAGCCTGTATAGTATCGAGCCTCGAATTGATGCCTATATCATTATAATGGTATCTTACCTTCATGCCATGGTTTGCAATGCTTCTTAGTTTTGCAGCAAGCTCATCATCATTAGTATAAAGAGCTCCTCCGTCGCCGTAGCAACCGAGGTTTTTTGAAGGGAAAAATGATGTTGTTCCTATGTGACCTATTGTTCCGGCCTTTTTCCGTGAACCGTCGCTGAAAACGTAGTCGGCTCCTGTAGCCTGTGCAGCATCCTCGATTACAAAGAGCCCGTGTTCGCGGGCTGTCTTCATAATTGACTCCATGTCAGCACATTGTCCGAAGAGATGCACAGGAACGATTGCTTTTGTAGCGGGAGTGATTGCTTTCTTTATCGCTTCGGGAGAAATATTGAAAGTGTCAGGATCAGGCTCAACAAGCCGGAGTTTAAGACCAAGGAGAGCCACAACTTCAACAGTGGCAATGAAAGTGAAATTTGTTGTTATGACTTCATCTCCCGGCTTTAGTCCTGAAACCATAAGTGCAAGCTGAAGGGCATCAGTGCCGTTTGCACATGAAATCACGTGTCTTACACCCATGAAATCCTGCAATTCCTCCTCAAACTTCTTTACATCAGGCCCTTTAATAAAAGCGGTTGAATTAAGAACTGAGCTTATTGCCTCGTCAATTCCGGGTTTCAGCTTTTCATACTGGGCCCTCAGGTCAACCATCTGAATATCTCTCATAACTTGCTAATAGCTGAAGAAATGCGAAGATAATACTTTTGAAGGTATTAACAGAACCGCTCAGTCATGTTAAATTTTTAATTATAAAGCTTAAAAAAGTTGTATATTTGTAATACCAATATTAGTAAGAAGTGGATATTACAGCATTTGTAAGGGAATTGATGTTCAGTCATGATTGTGTGATAGTTCCGGGATTCGGGGGCTTCATCGGCAATTATTCTCCTGCACATATTGACAAGGCAAGCGGAACCTTTTATCCGCCTGTCAAGATGATTTCATTCAACAGGAACCTTAATCATAATGACGGCCTGCTTGCAGGAAAAATTTCTGCTTCCCTTTCGGTTAATTATGGCGATGCCAGGGCTCATATCGAGAAATTCACAGCTGATATAAAGAAGAAGCTTGATAACGGAGAAAAGGTAGTTTTTGATAATATAGGTACCTTTCATAACAATCAGGAAGGAAGTATTCAGTTTGAGCCTGACCGTACAGCAAATTACCACCTTGATTCTTATGGTCTTGAACCTTTCCATTGCATGCCTATTGAAGGCTATGATGTACGAAAGCAGATTATTAAGCACACAGGAAAAGGACCTGTAAAACAACTGCCTTTGAGGAAAATCCTCTGGAGAGCTGCTATAATAATCCCGCTGCTTTCAGCTATTGTTGCAGTTCCTTTAAAAACTGACATTTTCAAACCCAGGATGGAGGTTTCAACTATGAATCCTCTTGTTACCGCTGAGTTTGAACACAATAAGCTTGCAGTTGATGAAAGTTCAAAAAAACCTGAAACCGGTATTTCGAGTCTGCCTGTTGAGGAAGAGAAGCCTGTTCAGGAAACTGTTTCAGCGCCGGTATCAGTACCTTCAGGGAATAAGTATCAGCTTATAACCGGCAGTTTCAGGTCAGAAGAAAATGCACGGAAGCAGGTTGCCATCCTTGCCGGTGAAGGTTTCGAGGCAGAGATTATAACCGCAGGGAACGGATTTTACAGGGTAAGCGCCCTTGTCTGCGATGATCTGGCCACTGCAGAAAAGAAGAGAGAAGAATTATTGTCGGGTTTTCCGGCAGCCTGGATTCTCAGGAAAAAATAGCGTTAATTTATTAACAATAACTTTTACTCTGATTATAAGTATAAACCCGGTGAATGATTACCGGGTTATTTTATTGTACTTCCGTTGCTTACCTTTTCAGAAGGAGTGACCATCACAAGTTTCCCGTCCTTATCCTCAGCCATGAGTATCATTCCCTGTGACTCTATTCCCTTTATTTTTCTTGGCTCAAGATTGGCTATTATCGATATCTGTCTGCCTATAATCTTCTCAGGATCATAGTATTCGGCAATACCCGACACAATTGTTCTGACGTCAAGCCCGGTATCGATCTTAAGCCGGAGAAGTTTTGCGGTTTTGGGCACTTTTTCAGCTTCAAGTATAGTAGCCGTTCTGATGTCGAGCTTTGAAAAATCATCGAAGGTGACAGCCTGTTTGGCAGGGGCAACCTTAACTGAAGCAGCCTCATTTGCCTTTTTGGTTGAGTTAAGCTTCTCAACCTGTTTTGCTATCGCTTCATCTTCTATTTTGTCAAACAGCAGTTCAGGTTTGTTAATTTTATGTCCGGGTTTGAGTAGGTTTGTATTTCCGCCATCATTCCAGTTCATATCCTGAAGGTTCAGCCATCCCCTGAGCTTCTTCATTGAGAAGGGCAGGAAAGGTTCCAATACTATTGTAAGGTTTGCTGTGATCTGCAGAGAGATGTTCATAATTGTTTTCACCCTTTCAGGATCAGTTTTGACAACTTTCCAGGGTTCAGCATCGGCAAGGTATTTATTGCCAAGGCGGGCCAGGTTCATAGCCTCTTTCAGGGCCTCCCTGAAGCGGAATGCCTCGAGGTTTGATTCTACACTTTCCTTGAGCCGGCTTATTTCTTTAAGTGTTG
>JAKLDT010000253.1 GCA_022703405.1 Bacteroidota bacterium
AAAGAAAATTCAGGAAAGCATCAGCCGAAATATTATTGCCAGATATCCTTGACGGTGAGGGAGATATAATTCCTATAATTGCCGATGGCGATGACGGGGAGCTTGAGGACGTTGAGGTGCCTGAAACATTGCCCATCCTCTCCCTGAGGAACACTGTGCTGTTTCCCGGAGTCGTGCTTCCCATCTCTATAGGCAGGCCGAAATCTATACAGCTCATTAAGGATGCTTACCGTACTGACAAAATTGTAGGTACCGTGGCCCAGAAGGATCCCGACCTTGAAAATCCTCAGTTTTCTGACCTTCATACAATCGGAACTATAGGCCAGATTGTAAAGCTTCTCGAAATGCCTGACGGGTCAACTACTGCAATAATTCAGGGTCGTAAGCGAATGATGCTCAGCGAACTTGTATCGGAAGATCCGTATTTTGTGGCTAAGGTAATGACTCTGCCTGAAGCCAGGCCCGATGTTGCAAGCAAGGACTTCGACGCCATTGTCGGTTCTCTAAAGGATTTGTCACTCAAGATAATAAAGATCAATCCGAACATAAGCCCGGAAGCTTCATTTGCAATCAAGAACATAGAGAATAATACTTATCTCATCAATTTCATCTGTTCAAATACCGATATAAAGGTTCAGGACAAGCAGAAACTGCTTGAGATAAACAGCCTTCGCGACAGGGGCTTTTCGTTGCTTGAATTCCTTGTTCAGGAAATCCAGGTTCTCGAACTTAAAAATGAACTGCAGTCGAAGGTAAAAAGCGACCTTGACCAGCAACAGAGAGAGTTCCTGCTTCATCAGCAGATGAAGACAATACAGAATGAACTGGGTGGGAATCCGCTTGAAAAGGAAATTGAGGAATACCGCAGAAAAGCAGAGTCAAAAAAATGGACCGAAGATGTAAAGAAGGTTTTCACAAGAGAACTTGATAAGCTTCATCGTCTGAATCCTGCGGCTGCTGAGTACTCGGTTCAGGTAAACTATATTCAGACTCTCCTCGATCTTCCATGGAGTACTTATTCAACTGATAATCTCGATCTTAATAATGCAAGGAGGGTACTTAACGAGGACCATTTCGGACTCGATGAGGTGAAGGAAAGAATACTTGAACATCTTGCAGTGCTCAAGCTCAAAGGCGACCTGAAGTCACCTATTCTATGCCTTTACGGACCTCCCGGAGTCGGCAAGACCTCGCTCGGAAAATCAGTTGCAAAAGCTCTTGGCAGAAAGTATGTCAGAATGTCACTTGGCGGTTTGCATGATGAGGCAGAGATAAGAGGCCACAGAAAAACATATATCGGTGCAATGCCCGGAAGGATAGTTCAGAATATCAGGAGAGCAGGTTCCTCAAACCCTGTTTTCATCCTTGATGAGATTGACAAAGTGGGCCAGGATTTCAGGGGCGATCCTTCCTCAGCCCTGCTTGAAGTTCTTGATCCTGAGCAGAACAGCACCTTTTTTGATAACTTCATCGAACTTGAATACGATCTCTCAAAGGTACTGTTCATAGCTACTGCCAATACACTCACAACAATAAGCCCTGCCCTCCGCGACAGGATGGAGATGATTGAGATTAGCGGCTACCTTGTTGAGGAGAAACTCGAAATTGCAGAACGTCATCTTTTCCCCCGACAGCTTGAAAATCATGGTGTTAAGCCTGAACAGCTTAAAATAAGCAAAAAGGTCATGGAAGCTGTTATTGATAAATATACAAGGGAATCAGGTGTAAGGGAACTTGATAAAAAACTTGCGAAGATTGTCAGGGTCACAGCAAAGGATATAGCCTCAGAAAGATATTATGATACTGATCTTCAGGAAGAAAGCCTGTCAGAAATACTCGGACCTGCAAAATTTACCCGCGACCTTTATTCGGGAAATGACCAGGCTGGTGTTGTTACAGGACTCGCATGGACTGCAGCAGGAGGGGAAATACTCTTCGTGGAAACAAGCCTGAGCAAGGGTAACGGAAAGCTGACATTAACCGGAAATCTCGGGGAAGTGATGAAGGAATCTGCAATAATTGCTCATGAATATCTTAAGGCAAATGCGGAACTGCTGGGGCTTCCTGATAATTTTTCAGATAAGTGGAACCTGCATATACATGTTCCGGAGGGAGCCATTCCAAAAGACGGCCCCTCTGCAGGGATAACAATGGCAACTTCAATCGCTTCAGCCTTTACCCAGCGGAAGGTTAAGAAATTTACTGCAATGACAGGTGAAATTACCCTGCGCGGAAAGGTACTGGCAGTAGGCGGAATAAAGGAAAAAATCCTTGCTGCAAAACGTTCAAGCATAAGGGAGATAATTCTTTCAGCCGACAACAGGAAAGATGTAGAGAGCATTAATGCCATATATATCAAAGGATTGAAGTTCCATTATGTTGAAACAATAATGGAAGCGCTCAATATTGCAATTCTTAAGCAGAAAGTGCTTAATCCGAAAAAAATAACCTTTTAATGAAAAGAATCGCTGTTTTCCCCGGGTCCTTCGATCCCTTTACAATAGGGCACGAGGGCATTGTGCGAAGGGCACTTGGAATCTTTGACGAGATAATAATTGCCGTAGGAGCCAATGCTCTGAAAAAGAGCTATTATTCACTCGCCACAAGGAAGGAAATGATTTCACTTGTGTTCAGGGATGAACCAAGGATCAGGGTAGCTCATTATGAAGGGCTTACAGTCGATTACTGCAAGGCTCAGGGGATAAGGTATCTGCTCAGGGGGCTCAGGACAGCTGCCGATTTTGAATTTGAAAGAGCAATAGCTCAGTCAAATAAAGTGCTTGCCCCGGATATTGAATCGGTATTCCTGCTCACAATACCGGAACACAGTCATATCAATTCAACTATTGTAAGGGATATTATAAGAAGCGGGGGCGATGCTTCGGTTTTCGTGCCTGCTTCAATTGACCTGACCCGTTTCAGAGGAGAGGAATAGTTTTATTTCTTGAAAATACAGCTGTTTATTACTTCCATCAGGGAATACCATGCATTTCCTTTAATATCATTCAGCTCATCAGGAAGAAGCCAGTCAACTTTCGTTATACCTTCTTCAGTCTGTGGCTCTGTTATCATTTCACCATCGTAGTACATCTCAAACCAGTGAGTTTTTTTCAGATAGGAGATACCTTCCCAGGAATAGGTGTGGTAGGTGGGACTTAAGGTCTTTTCGATCCTGTGGCCAGATATGCCGCACTCTTCGGCAACTTCCCTCAGGGCACAGTCTTCAGGCGCCTCACCGGGTTCAACATGTCCCTTCGGAAGGTCAATCCTGCCCCTCTTTTCAATAAAAAGGAATTTACCGCTGCTGTGCCTCACAAGACCTCCGGCAGCTTCAACTTCATTGAAGTAAATCCTGAAGATTTTCCAGAGATGTTTTATATCAGGCCCATAAATGTTTATGCAGGATAACGTTTTATCCTCCTGAAAATGAGATATAAGCTCATAAAGTTCCGAGGTGTCATTGAATTTATGGAATAAGGAGTATTTTTGTAACCTGTCAGGTTCGGGGCTAAGTACAATGAATCTGTTCTCGAAATGAACTTTAAACAATTGCATAATGGACAAGTTTGCAAAAAAAACAGCTGAATTTCTATTACAAATTAAAGCAATTAAATTACAACCGTCAAATCCTTTTACATGGGCTTCGGGATGGAAATCACCTATTTATTGTGATAACCGCAAGACTCTTTCATATCCTGAAGTGAGGTCCTTCCTAAGCGATTCATTTGCCTCAATGGTAAGGGAGCTTTATCCTCAGGCACAGGTAATTGCAGGCGTTGCAACAGGGGCTATTGCCCA
>JAKLDT010000254.1 GCA_022703405.1 Bacteroidota bacterium
TTTCTCCTCTCCTTGCCGACATTTTTAACAAGCCCGTCAGGAATTGTAACAAGTTCAATACCTTTTCCGGTACCCAGGTTCACTGAATATTGCTTGTCAACAGGATTATTCCAGTGTTCGTGGACACCCAGACTTGGCAAGGCCTTCCCGCTTCCATCAGGATCATATACAATGCCATCAGGCCAGTTTTTCTGATCGGCAGCCTGGTGAAGATAATCATCAACACCTCTTATATTCGGATTCTTTTCCGCCCTGTTATTCAATGGATTATGTGAATTAATCCCGTTCCATTCTGTCCGGAGGAAATCAAAGCATACCGACTCAAGTGCAACCTGGTCAAGCGACATGAATACAGAGCTGCTCCAGTCGTTGTTAAACGGAGGCATGAAGTATTTGACAGGTACCCGTGTTTCAACTGATCCGCCTCCGAAAAGACCATCAACTATATAAAGTACAGTATTCCTGCCCAGGTATTTGCTGCCCATCATATCAACAAGCACTCTGTATTTATGATAACCTCCGTTTGAACCCGGAGTTCCCCTAGGTGTTATTAAGAAATTATGCAGATGTCCTGCTGTAGGCCTGCCCTGCGATCCGAAATGATTCTTTGCAGTCAGTGAAATGCCGGCTGCCATGTGTGGCTTGAGGTTAGCGACATTTATCAGGTAATCAGCCTTAACAATAAAATCATAAAGCGGATCTTTCAGCTGCTTATTTGAATAGATAAGGTAATCCTCAGTAGTTGGAGTGGTCAGAGTCCTGTTATGATGAGTGGCGAACTTATCGAGATAGGCAACCTTTGGAAATTCGGCAAACCAGATCTCAAAATTATGACCATAGATATCTGTCATCGGGTCTCCAACCGAAATATCAGCCTGCTCAACACCGCATTCATTCACAAGTTCCCGGAGTATTTCAAGCACCATGTATGGATTTGTCTCGGTAGTTCCATAGCATGCAGCCTGGCGTAGAGGGGTAGGCTCAAACTTATCAGGATAACCATATCCGTTTTCCTTGTCCTCATCAGTCAGCAGCCACCGTGAAGTTCCCTGGTTGATCTTGATAAATATCTTTTCACCCTTTTTGTAACCTGTACTCTTCTGATATTTCTTCTTATTGAGGTTGTTAAAAAGAGCATCCCATGAATCCCTGATGTTCTTTTCCCCAGTAAGTTTCAGCAGCGAGGATCTAAACATCTCAGAAAGCAGTTTACTGTCAGTGTTTTCAGGCTTAAAATAATAGTCCTTTGAATCAAAGGTATTCAGGCAGTTTTCATTTGTCACATCAGGATTCCATGCCCAGATCACTCTTCCCGGAATTATACCGGTGGGTGTGCCAAAGGGTTGATTAGGGCCATCCTCCGGACCTGAATAATCAGTATCGGCAGCCTGCAGATGGTGGATGCCGGTTGAAATTGACATAACTAAAAAGACTGCCATTACTCCCAGCAAAACAAAGGACCTCAGATAATTACCGCTTAAAAAAGTTGTGCGTGCCTTTCTGAATGCCAGGGTGAAGCCTCCTATTGACAGGAGATAAAGAACAAAACCAGACATCAGTGGAGCTGCAACCCTCATACAAGGATATGCAGCACGTGAAGGTTTTGGTATCACCCGTATAAGGAACCATATCGTCGATACAATCCCCATAATAAAAAACAACACTTTTGGAGGGATGCCTCTGGATTGCATCCATTCTCTGATTCTTGCTGGTTTAAACTTCATGGCTTTGATAAAATTGACTCATAAATATAGAAAAAATGTACGAATGACAGGCATAAGTAATTCGTGCAGAGTTAAAAAGTGTTAAAAATGAAATGTCATGAGTAAGATGAGAAAAATTAACTTACAAACATGATAATGAAATGGACGAATTACTAAATTTGAATAGAGACCATTCAAAAGTAAATAAACCTTTCTATAATTAACTAACTCTTCACAAAAAATGGGAAAATCAGACAAAATCAACCGTCGTAAATTTATGGGAACGGCAGCAAGTGCATCACTTGCATTCACGGTAGTTCCCGGGAAAGTACTGGGAGGTCCCGGCAGGGTAGCGCCCAGCGATAAGTTAACTTTGGGATATATCGGATGCGGAACCCAGGGCCTCAGAGAGATGATTCCTCTTCTTGAAAACCCTGCAATACAGATAGTTGCAGTCTGCGATCCCAACAAATTCACAACTGACTATATCGACTGGTCGCCTTATGGAATAAGGGACAGCATCAGAAAAGCAATCGGTGAGTCAAACTGGGGTGAAAGTCATAAAGGCATTCCCGGCGGACGTGACATAGGCCAGGAGCTTGTACAGAAGTTCTATGCAAAAGCCGCCGGAAAAGGAAGCTACAAATGTGCATCCTATGAAGATTTCAGGGAACTTCTTGAAAAAGAAAAGGATATAAATGCAATAAAGATCATGACACCTGACCATCTTCATGCTGCAGTTGCAGTTGCATCGATGAAGAAGGGAAAGCATGTTGTTACTCATAAGCCTATTGCCAACAGGATGAATGAAGCAAGACTTACTATTGACATGGCAAAAAAGAGCGGACTGAGCACCCATCTGCTGGCATGGAGCCTCAGGCCCGGCTATGACATTATAAAAAAATGGATAGCAGAAGGCGCAATTGGAACACTGAAAGAAATTCATAACTGGTCAAACCGCCCTGTGTGGCCGCAGTGGCAGTCCAATCCCACCGAGACTGTTCCTGTTCCAAAGGATTTCAACTGGGACCTCTGGCTGGGTCCTGTTCCAAACAGGCCTTATCATCCGAATTATACACATAATGTCTTCAGGGGCTGGTATGATTTCGGTGCAGGAAGTATTGCCGATATGGGCCATTACAGTATGTTTCCACTCTTCCTTACCCTGGGCATAAATACTCCGGCATACAGTGCCGAATCATACGCCACAACTACAAGGACAATTATTAATAATGTATCAACAGAAGTAAAAAATGATGTTGCTTTTCCTCTGTCCTGTGTTGTAAGATTCAAATTCAATGCTCAGGCTTCCCTGCCTGCTTTCGACCTTATCTGGTGGGATGGCGGCATCAGACCTGTTAACCCCGAAGAGTGGGAAAAAGCAGGAAAGACTCTTGAACGGGAAGGAATGATGTTTGTCGGCGACAAGGGTAAGATCATTGCAGGATTCAGAGGTGAAGACCCCGTACTGGTTGCTAACGGGAAAATAACTCCTTCAGAAAAAGAAACACAGGACAGGAGAAATGCAAATGATATATGGATAGATTCATTTAAAAACAATACACAGTCACCCGGCAGCTTTATCTACGCAGGACCTGTTACAGAATCAATACTTCTCGGAGGTGTAGCTCTCAGAACCGGTAAAAGAGTTGAATATGATTCATCTTCAATGAAGGTTACAAATGTTCCGGAGGCCAATAAATTCCTTGTCAGGGAATACCGTAAAGGCTGGGAAATGTAATAAGCTGAAATAATTAATTTTATTAAACTGCAATACATTGATTATGAATAATATGTCAAGAAGAAGCTTTATTGAAAAATCAATGACAGCCGGAGCCGCAGCAGTTGTGGCTCCATCTGTCATGCGATCGGAATTCCTCTCATCAACTCCCCGCTCGGTGAAAGATGATATATCCCTCGCGCAGTGGGCTCTTGTCGACGAAGTTAAGTCGGGCAAATGGAAGACACTTGACTTTGCAAAGCTTGCCAGGAACGACTTTGGCCTGAACGGAATAGAATTCGTGAATACTCTTTTTGAGGTTGTCACAGAGGGATACCTGAAGAAGCTGAAGAAGAATGC
>JAKLDT010000255.1 GCA_022703405.1 Bacteroidota bacterium
ACTTATAAATATTGTCTCAACGTTTTTTTCGGTAAACAAGTATCTTGGAATTTCCGAGGATAAACTTTATTATTAAACAGATATGGCTTTAAAAACAGAAAATAAGGAAAAAACAAATTTTGCGCTTGGCCCTGATAACTATAAGTTACTGGCAATTGGATTTGGAATTATTGTCTTGGGATTTATTCTCATGCTGGGTGGAAAATCGGAAGATCCGAACGTATTCAGCAATGACATTTTCAGCTTCAGGCGCATCACTCTGGCTCCAATTGTAGTTCTTGCAGGCTTTGCCTTTGAGATATGGGCCATAATGAAGAAGCCGAAGGAGTAGAAGTGCCTGGAGTGCCTGGAGTGCCTGGAGTACTTAGAGTTGGCGGGTTTAAATATTATCCGGGGAGAAATAATCACCTAATTTTATTTTAATGAATTTATTTGAAGCAATTATACTTGGTCTTATACAGGGACTTACAGAGTTTTTGCCTGTAAGCAGTTCAGGTCATCTTGAATTAGGGAAGAACCTGTTCGGGATAGATCATGAGGCAAATTTCTATTTCTCAATTGCAGTTCATGGCGCCACTGTACTGAGCACTGTTATTGTATTATGGAAGGAGATTGCAGCGCTGTTCAGGGGATTATTCCGGTTCAGCTGGAATGAAGAGACAATATATATCTCAAAAATTGTTATTTCAATGATACCAACGGCAATTGCCGGATTTTACCTTAAGGATATCGCCGAAACCTTTTTTGGAGGTAATATGATAAACCTCGGTTTTGAATTTTTTGCCACTGCACTTTTGCTTTTCCTCACACTGTATATCAGGCCCCGTGAAAGAGAGATTGGTTTTCTCGACTCCTTCATTGTGGGAGTTGCCCAGGCTGTTGCAATACTTCCGGGGGTGTCGAGGTCGGGAGCGACAATCGCTACCGGGATGATGCTTGGAAACAAGAAATCCGATATTGCTAAATTTTCTTTTCTGATGGTACTCGTGCCTGTAATGGGAGCCAACATTCTGGAGTTTAAGTCTGGAGATTTTACAACAGAGAGCACTTCATTTGCGGTTATTGCTGCAGGTTTTGTAACAGCTTTTATATCAGGATATTTTGCATGCAAGTGGATGATAAATCTTGTAAAGAAAGGCAACCTGCTCTGGTTTGCAGTATATTGTACATTAATAGGTATTTTTTCAATACTTCTCGGACTGAATGTCTTCTGAAAAACTTACAAAATATGAGGAGGGCCAGGTCCTTCTCTTCGACAAACCCTTATATTGGACCTCATTTGACCTTGTTGGTAAGGTCAGGAATATGCTCAGGAACAAGCTGGGTTTAAGGAAAATAAAGGTTGGTCATGCAGGAACCCTCGATCCGCTTGCAAGTGGTCTGATGATAATCTGCACAGGAAAGGCCACAAAGAGGATTGACGAATTCAGGGATATGGATAAGGAATATATTGCCACTTTTACAGCCGGAGCGACAACCCCATCCTTTGACCTTGAAACTGAGACCGATGCCACTTATCCCTTTGAACATATCACTGAAGAGCTGCTCAGGTCAAAGCTTGAAGGCTTTCTGGGGGAACAGAAGCAGCTTCCTCCGATGTATTCAGCCAAGCTTATTGAAGGAAAGAGGGCTTATGAATATGCCAGAAAGGGTATTCACCGGGAACTTGAACCTGTAACTGTGTATCTCAGGGAACTTGAATTGCTTTCTTTTTCCCTTCCTGAAATAAAGATAAGGATGGTCTGCAGCAAGGGTACTTATGTGCGATCATTCGCAAGAGACCTTGGAGTTGCTCTTCAGAGCGGCTGTTACCTTTCGGGGCTTATAAGAAGCGCAATAGGAAGGTACAGGCTTGAAGGTGCACTCGATATAATAAAATTTGACGAAGAGCTTGAACAATACAGAGCGAATATTGGTTCATAAAAAAATGAGCTGTCGAACAATGTGAAAAGCAGACAGTTGTATCTTTTTTTAATATTTTTTGTAACAAATCTTTATTTTCCCCGTATAAAGGAAATTTAATTTTAAAATCAGGCTATTTCTTATGAAATTATCACAATTCAGGTACAATCTTCCGCAGGAGCTGATTGCGCTTTATCCTTCAGAGAACAGGGATGAATCGCGATTACTGGTGGTGAACAGGAAGACAAGGGAGATCGAACACAGGATTTTTAAGGAAATCACCCAATATTTTTCGGAACATGATGTTCTTGTATTCAACAACACAAAGGTTTTTCCTGCCAGGCTTTACGGGAACAAGGAAAAAACAGGTGCTGAGATTGAAGTGTTTTTGCTGAGGGAACTGAACAGGGAGCAGCGTCTGTGGGATGTGCTTGTTGATCCTGCCAGAAAGATAAGGATAGGGAATAAGTTATATTTTGGTGAAGATGACCTGCTTGTTGCCGAAGTGATAGATAATACAACATCAAGAGGCAGGACGCTGAGGTTTCTTTTCGACGGAACCTATGAGGAATTCAAGGAAACACTATACAGTCTGGGCGAGACTCCCCTTCCAAAATTCATCAACAGAAAAGTTGAGCCGGAGGACAGCGAGAGGTATCAGACTATCTTTGCAAAGCATGAAGGTGCAGTTGCAGCGCCGACAGCTGGTCTCCATTTCAGCCGCGAACTTCTGAAGAAACTTGAGATAATCGGGGTTGATTTTGCTGAGATCACCCTTCATGTAGGTCTTGGCAACTTCAGGAGCGTTGATGTCGAGGACTTAACAAAGCATAAGGTTGACTCTGAACGCATTAGGATTGCTGATGAGGCTGTTGACATTGTGAACAAGGCCAAGGATAACAGAAACAGGATCTGTGCCGTTGGTACAACAGTTGTCAGGACACTCGAAAGCTCGGTATCAACAGACGGTTATCTTAAACCTTATGACGGA
Source organism: Bacteroidota bacterium (assembly GCA_022703405.1). GTDB lineage: Bacteria > Bacteroidota > Bacteroidia > Bacteroidales > VadinHA17 > LD21. Next base: position 2,894 of record JAKLDT010000255.1, read on the forward strand.
TGGACAAATAAATTCATATTCCCTCCCTATGAGTTCAAGGTGCCTGATATGATGATAAGCAATTTTCACCTTCCTTATTCCACTTTGCTTATGATGGTTGCAGCCTTTGCCGGTTATGACCTCCTCTTTGAAGCCTACAAGACGGCTGTAAAGGAAAAGTACAGGTTCGGTACTTATGGTGATGCGATGCTCGTAATTTAGGTTGAAGGACGTCCCGATAGCTATCGGGAGGGCGGAAAGCCGGACGGGCTGATAAGGCTCTTAATCAAATTTCCGGATCTGTCTTTTAAAATATTGTGGATCCCTGCCGGGAGCAGAATTCTGCTGAGGCGGGGATTTTTTTTTCATATTGTGTTAAAATACTGGTTTTCTAAATTCTTTCTCTAACCGGATTGACCTGTTGTCATCATCATGCATCTGTTAGTCAAAAAAACTGATCGGATGTTCAAATAATCCTTATATTTAACAGTTTAATGAGTGTTGCAGTTGTGCAACCGTTGTGTATTTTTTACAGTCTTGAGTAAGATTGAATTGTTGTCCGTTTTTAAGATCATTAACGGACGGGAAATAAATAATTAACTGGCCGGTCTTTTAAAAAAAAAGAGCAGAAGTCCGGACGGTAGTTTTTTGTTTTAACGAAACATGTATAAGGATTAATGTGCAACAGATTATTGAGAAAGACTGCAAGACCGCAAGACCGCAAGACCGCAAGACAATAAGATATACTGACATAAATACAAAAAGACTTACATATAATAGGAGGTTTGATATGACAACAACACGTAATTCATCTTCGGGCAAAGGAGGCGCCGGGAGGTGGCAGCGTGGAATGAGAGCAAAATCTGCTCCTTCCGTTATCGTATTGTTTATGATTTTATTCC
>JAKLDT010000256.1 GCA_022703405.1 Bacteroidota bacterium
CTGCATGCAAAATTGCAACTGTAGTTTGTAACAAAGAAGATCTGAATCTCATCAGTATCCCTGGAATCGAGAAAATCGAGATAGCGGTTGCGAAAAAGGGACGCTTCGTCTGAAGCATCAGCGAAGTATCCCTTATCAGCAAGTTCTGCTAAGAAATCTGAATCTTTTTCTGATGAACTGTTCTTCAGGGCTTTTATCTTTTCAGCCTCTGCTTCACTGAGAATATCAGCGTTACCTGTCAGCAGGTTAACGATGAAATAATTCTCGGAATCCCTGATCTTAGATAAAATATTATACCCGGAGTAGTTCATTAATTGTTAGTCGTGGCAGCCAGCTACGGTTTTTGATGTTTTGGCACAGCACTGTGCAACCTTAACATTGCTTTTCTTTTCTTTCTTTCTGATTACGCTCTTCATAATTCTAATTTACTTTTAGTATATCATTTATTGCCTTTTTCAGGGTCTCTTTTGGCACTAATCCCATTGACACACTTGGTTTTCCTTCTGAAGGGATAAACAGCAGGGTTGGCAAGCCTGAAATTCCAAGATTTCTCGTCAGCTCTGTTTCTGCCTCAGTATCAACCTTGTAGACAACTATTTTCCCATCGTATTCCTTCGCCAGTTCTTCAATGATCGGTGAGAGTTGTCGGCAAGGGGCGCACCAGTCAGCATAAAAGTCAATTATTGCCGGTTTATCACCCTCGTACTTCCATTCCTTGCTCTTCTCATAGTTGAAAACCTGCTTTTTGAACAATTCAGTATTCAGCTTCACAACTGACTCTCCGCCTGTTGTTTGTGCTGCTGCCCCCGCAGGTTTTTCAGAGTTACAATTTAAGAAAAAGAGTGAAGAGACAAGCAATGATAAAATAATTTTCTTTGTCATATTTATCAGTTTTTCAGTTTATTTGGTTCCGCAATTGCATTCTGATCTGATGCCTGCAATTGTCCAGCTTGAAACGGTTATTTTACCTTTCGGATATGGCTGGGATTCCTCTATTATCCTGATGCCTGTGAATCCGGCATTCTTTAGATGTTCAAGATACACCTCTCTGGTTACCGACCCGGCCCAGCACTCCGATACAGCTGCCGGATCATTCCGGAATTCTTCAGGTACCGGTTCTGATGAATAAATATCACTTACTACAAAACGTCCGCCTTTTTTCAATATCCTGAATACTTCATTCCACACTTCCTGTTTATCTGAGGAATGGTTAATAGTACAGTTTGAGATAACCATATTTACCGTACTACTCTCAATATCAAGTTTTTCAAGCGGGCATTTCATGAACTTTACATTTTTCACCCCAAGCCTTTCAGCAGTTGAAACAGCCTTTTTTATCATCCCGTCGGAGATATCAATGCCATAAACAAAACCATTTTCACCCACTTTCTCAGCCAGCCGGAGTACATCATTCCCCCTTCCGCTGCCAAGGTCAACACAGATTTCTCCCGGCAGGGGCTCAGAATAGTTTATCGCTCCTCCGCATGAAAGGCAGCATGACGATTCTGCCAGCTCACTGTACCGTGTATTTATCTCATTGTAAGCCATATCAGCACCTTCCTCCCAATCTCGAACAAGGACTGCTTGTAACCCAGAATCCCATAAAACCGGCAAGCAGAATACTCCTCCATCCGTCATTTGTTATTTCAAATTTATCCCCGCTGAATTCAACAAGGTAATAATAGATAAAACCTATAACAAGTCCGGTTAAAATCCCGAGAACAGGCCTCCACAGATACCACGAGGTAAAGAATTCTTTAAGCGTTTTAGGCCTTGGCGTTATCTTGCAACTGTTTTCCATTTTCATCTTTTAAAACGATGCAAAGATATTACAGATATTTTTAAATCGCAATAGTATCACTTAAATCTTTTTATTATCACTTTTTGTATCTTTGCAGTTTAAAACAGATTTATGGGTGCCATTTTTAACAGGGAGCTCACTGACAAACAGCTTGATTTACTGTTCAGCAGCGATGAAGAATGCTATCGGTTCCTGGCGGAAGTAAAGTGGGAAAATGGATTTACCTGCAGGAAATGCGGAAACACAAATCACTGTGCGGGGAAAACGCCTTTTTCACGAAGATGTACCAAATGCAAGACTGAGGAATCGGCAGCCGCGGGCACTATTTTTCATAATTGCAAATTCCCGGTACACAAGGCATTTTACATAGCTTATAATGTTTGCAAGGGAAAGGAAGATTTGTCATCGTATGAACTGGCAAGACGTCTTTCACTCCGTCAGATGACATGCTGGAACTTCAAAACGCGCATAAGAAATTTCCTGCAGCAGATAGATACACTGTCGGAAGCAGAAAAATCATCTATCCGGAAAATACTTTCTTAATAATCAGCGCCAATCTGCGCAATCTGCGGTAAATTGATTTTTGTATTCCCGCAGATTGCGCTGATTTTAGCCGATACAGGTCATTCTGCAGCTTTTACAATCTGGAAAGTCTCATCAGCGGCAGCCTTCATCACTGAAGCTATATTTTTTGGTAAAGAAGCTGCCATCTCACCGGCATTTATAAGTCCTATATAAGTTTTACCATCCTCCTTTTCGTATACTGATATACGGCAAGGCATCATCACTGAGATGATTCTTTCATCATTAAGTTCAAGCATTTTCCCGGAAAACTGAGGCTTGCAGATCTCAATAACCTTAACCGGTTTCACATGCTTCCCTGATTTTGCCAATGACTGCTGAAGATCATGAATAAAAGGAACCTTCCACTCATGCTTCTCTGCTGTCTCTGTCAGCACCTGAACGGTTTTGTCGAAACCGAACCTGCTCTTTTTTTCAATAACAAGCTGTGAATTACTCATAACAATCATACTAAATATATATTAATCATTTGCTCAAGCAGCTCCTGTTTGCCACTTATAACCTTAGGTTCTCCTGCTTCGCGGGCAAGATCTGAAAGCATTTCGAGGGTAAGCTTTCCCTTCTCATAATCTTTTCCTTTTCCTTTATCGAAGGAGGAATACCTGCTCTTTTTCATTTTAAGATAGTCACTCTCCTTCAGTATCTTATCGGCGATGAGAAGTGACTTTGCAAAGGTGTCCATACCGCTTATATGCGCTATGAAAATATCTTCAATATCAGTTGAATTTCTTCTGATTTTCGCATCGAAATTTATGCCTCCGTTTTTAAATCCTCCCATCTGGAGAATTATCATCATCGCCTCAGTTATTTCATAGATGTTCGTCGGAAACTCATCAGTATCCCATCCGTTCTGATAATCGCCCTTGTTTGCGTCGATGCTTCCCAGCGCACCTGCATCTGCTGCAACCTGCAATTCATGAGCAAAAGAATGCCCGGCAAGAGTGGCATGATTTGTTTCCAGATTCAGCTTGAAGTCTTTATCAAGATTATAATGCCTGAGAAAACCGATTATTGTAGCAGCATCATAATCGTACTGGTGTTTTGAAGGTTCCATGGGTTTTGGCTCAATCAGGAAGGTGCCCTTGAAGCCTATCTTCCTTCCATAGTCACGGGCCATTGTAAGCATCATTGCCATGTGATCAAGCTCCCTCTTCATGTCGGTGTTATGCAGGCTCATATAGCCTTCACGTCCCCCCCAGAATACATAGTTTGTTCCGCCAAGTGCTACGGTGGCTGCGATTGCGTTCTTAAGCTGAACTGCAACATTTGTTACGACATTAAAGTCAGGATTTGTTGCTGCTCCGTTCATATAGCGCGGATGTGAAAACAGGTTTGCAGTTCCCCACAACAGTTTCACGCCTGTCTGCTCCTGCATTTTCTTCATAACAGGA
>JAKLDT010000257.1 GCA_022703405.1 Bacteroidota bacterium
AAAGGCAGAGCTTAAAATGTACTTTTACCGCCTTAATGAAAAAACAACAGAAACGAGGAACCTTCTTTACTTTGACAAAATCCTTGATTTCTCCTATTCTCCCGAGGGTTCAAGGCTGGTTCTTTCAGCCGTTAAGGATGGTATAACAGACATTTATATCCATACAATTTCATCCGGCACAAATGAACAGATAACAAGAGACGTGCCTGATGATCTTAATCCGTCATTTCTGAAAGACTCACCCGGTGAAATCATATTTTCATCGAACAGGCTTTCGGATACTCTTGCAAATGATGCAAGTCCTTTTGAAAAACCCGGAAGTGTATATGATTTATTCACATACAACCTGAACAAAAGAAACAATGTTCTTACAAGGCTGCCTGAAGACAGGTTTACTGACAGGTTCCAGGCAATCCCGTTTTCAAAAAACAAGCTGACATACATTGGCGATCAGAACGGAGTGTTCAACAGGTATGTAGGCACCTTCGACAGTACAATAAGCTATATCGATACAATATCGCATTACAGGTATTTCATAAAGTCGTATCCTGTAACTAATTACGACAGGAACATACTAAACCAGTCCGTAGCAAACGGACCAGGTACTTTCAGCGAGGTGCTCTTCAGTAAAAGGAAATTCAACCTCAGGAAAGGAGAATTCGGAGACCAGTCAAGAATACCTGAAAGTGAGATACTTACAACTGAATACAGGAAAGACAAGACAAAGATGCTTCACAAGGCTGACAGCATTGAACAACTGCGTCAGCGCCTGATAATCGAGGACAAAAAGAGACGGGATACGCTTACAAAGCCCATCTATGAGTACTATGCTAAAAATGAACCGATAAACATATCGCACTATATTTTTGAGAAGGAGAAGGAGAACTATTATGAGCAGCTCTGGAGAAAGGATTATATGGATATTGACCTGGACACTGCAAAACTTGAATTCCCGCTGATAAGGATCTATGAAACTTCTTTCTACAATAATTATATAGTGGGCCAGATCGATTTCAGCTTCCTCAATAACTCCTACCAGGTTTACAGCGGAGGCGCACCATATTATAATCCGGGATTCAATATACTTACAAGGTTCGGAACAGTAGACCTGTTTGAGAATTACAGAGTGACAGGGGGCTTCAGGCTCGCTGGAAACTTTGACAGCAATGAGTATCTTTTCAGCGTAGAGAACCTGAAGGGAGTTTTCGATAAGCAGCTTATCTACCACAGGCAGGCTTTCTTCAGTTACAACGACACCTCTCTTTTCAAAACGCATTCAAATAACCTGTACCTGACATTCTCCAAACCGCTTACTCCTGTTCTTGCACTCAAGGGAACCGTATCATACAGGTACGACAAACATGTATTCCTTGCAACAGATGTTGCCACGCTCACTTACAAAACCATTTCACAACACTGGGCAAGCCTGAAGGGAGAAGCTATCTACGACAATACCCGGAAAAGAGCAATAAACATATATTACGGAGCCAGGGCAAAGATCTTCGGAGAATATTACAAGCAGCTTAACAGGGCTAAATCCGACATGTTTGTCGTTGGCGTCGACTTCAGAAAATATATAAAGATCCACAGGGAACTTATCTGGGCAAACAGGTTTGCAGCAAGTTCTTCATTCGGCCCCACAAAGCTTCTTTATTACCTCGGGGGAGTAGACAACTGGATGGGTTATCTTTTCAACAGCGCCCAGATGTTCGATCAGAGCACTCCGGTAACTCCAAACCAGAATTACAGCTTTCAGGCTCTTGCAACAAACATGAGGGGCTTCTCACAAAATGTCCGCAATGGAAATAACTTTGCACTGATTAACAGTGAATTACGATGGCCGATTGTAAGGTATCTTGTAGGTCATCCGCTGAGGTCCAATTTCCTGAACAGCCTGCAGGTTGTGGGTTTCGGCGATGTCGGATCGGCATGGACAGGAGTCTCGCCTTGGAAGAGTGACAATGGTTATGACAGGGAAGTAATCACAAATGGCCCGGTGCAGGTAACCCTCGATTCAAACCGTTCGCCGATTGTTGCAGGATTCGGATTCGGAGCCAGGGCTCAGCTAATGGGTTATTTTGTCAGGGCCGACTGGGCATGGGGAGTTGAAAACGGATATGTGCTTCCAAAAATATTCTATCTCTCTTTCAGTCTCGACTTCTGAAATGTCCTCCATAAAAGAAATAATCATTAAACGATCTGAAGAGCTTCATGGTGAAGTAATTAAATTCAGAAGGGATCTGCATAAACAACCTGAATTGTCATACAGGGAATTCCGGACAGCAGACTACATTCGTAACTGGCTCATAGCAAATAACATAAGCTTCAGGGATAACATTGCAGGCACAGGCATTATAGGTGTTCTTCATGGCAACGGTAAAGGATCAGGTGTAATTGCAGTAAGGGCTGAAATGGACGCCCTGCCTGTTACAGAGAAGAACAATACTGATTATTCCAGCCTTAATCCAGGCTTAATGCATGCCTGTGGGCATGATGCTCACATGGCAATATTAATGGGAAGTGCCATGCTTCTGAAATCTGTTTCCGAAGAATTTGGCGGTACCGTTCTGCTTGTTTTTCAACCCGGAGAGGAGAAGTCCCCTGGCGGTGCAAAAATGATGATTGAAGCCGGTGCCTTCAGCGAAATAAAGCCTGATATTATTATCGGCACACATAATCTGCCAGAACTTTCAGCCGGCAAGGCAGGTTTTAAACCTGGCAGATACCTTGCCTCCTGCGACGAAATATACTTAACTGTGAAAGGAACCGGCGGTCATGCGGCATTGCCGGGTCTGACAACCGATCAGATACTTATTGCATCAAAACTTGTAGTACGGCTGAAGGAAAAAGTAAGTGCGGCTGCAGCTGAAAAAGACATCCCAACAGTCCTGGGTATCGGAAAGATATCCGGAGAAGGCGCCACTAATGTGATACCTGAAAAAGTGGAGATTGCTGGCACTTTCAGGACCTTTGATGAGAAATGGAGAGCAGAAGCGCTTGAGCTTGTAAAGAAAATATCGCTGGAAACTGCGAATGAATACGGTGTAGAGATCATTGTAAGGATTGCCGAGGGTTATCCTGCTCTCATAAACGATGAGGCTCTTACAGCAAAAGCTGCAAAGCTGTCAGAAGAATTGCTTGGAATAGAGAATGTTGTCTTTTATGAAACAAGACTGACCTCTGATGATTTTTCCTTCTATTCAGCCCTGGCTCCCTCATTGTACTACAGAACCGGCATGGGGAAACTGAAAGAAAACGGTGAAATCAGAAAATTGCACACTGCTGAGTTCGATATTGACGAAGATGGCCTTAGAACGGGTGTTGCGAATATGAGCTGGCTCATAATTAATTTCCTGACAAATTGATATATTTATCATTTATGTTTTTCTTATTCCAAAAAATAAGATAATTTTGGCGATTATTGTAATTAACAATTCAAAAAATAACAGAAATGGCTTACAAAATTAATGATGACTGTACTGCTTGCGGAACATGCATAGACGAATGTCCTGTTGAAGCAATATCTGAGGGTGATATCTATAAAATTGATCCGGACGTATGTACTGATTGCGGTGCATGTGCAGATGTATGTCCTGTTGAGGCTATTCATCCGGCATAGTTTTCCGCATAGAAGAAATTAAAGGGTGTTGCTCAGCAGCGCCCTTTTTTATTTCGGGGAATATCTTGCTTTTTCCAGAATACCCTGGACATCAGT
>JAKLDT010000258.1 GCA_022703405.1 Bacteroidota bacterium
GACATTCCCATATAAACTGTTTTTTCATGATCAGGCCCCCTGTAAGCTTTAACATCACCAAAGCCAAGAGATCCTGAAAAGGTTGAAGTACCCTTACCCTGACGGGCTGTTCCGTAGGTAACAGCACATATTTTCCTGCCACCTGCAGAAGTGCCGATAACTTCAATTTTTCCTTTTTTCACCGTTTTTGCAAGGAATTCGTTTACTGCCTGGTACTCCGATACCCAGAAATCAGGTATCTCAGGCGCCTGTTTAAGATAGTCTGCAGGAATTTCAAAAACTTCCGGGGAACGATTCACAGTCTCCGGTCTTTTGCAAGAAAATGCTGATAGTGTAATCATTATCAGAATCACCAATAGTTTTGACAGGGTTTTGCTTTTCATGATACTGTACGTTTATTTTTTATTCTTAATTATGACAAGTAATCCTTTTTTTCCTTCAAGTGAAAGTGCTTTCAAGTTAATAATATTCCGGGCATCCTGAAAATCCTTTATGCCGGGTATTAAAATTTCTGCAGAAGAAGGATTTATTCCAAGAGCATTAAAGTCTACATCCAGGGAAACCTTTTGTGGCTTATCCGTCCAGTTTGCAACAGAGATTACTGATTCGCCATCTCCCTGATATACAGACGCAAAGACGTTACTATTGTTTGTACGAACAGGACAATCCTTTTCCCAGTATCCTTTCTGAAGCTTATCGGCAATTTTGAATTCATCCCAGAATTTCCATATTTCCACAGGAGTATTTCCGACCCAGCCGGCTCTGTTTGTAATGCCATAAACCATTCCCCTCCAGGGATTGCCTCCGCCTTCAAGCATCTGTCCGGGCAAACCGAAAGGGATTCCTGATACCTCAATAAGCCAGTGATCAGGAGCCCTGTTATAATCGCGGCCCTCACCTATCCAGACTAGGTCGAAATAAGGAAGCAGATCCATATAAAGATTGAGACAGTTGGTAAATCCTGCCCACTCGTTGAAATGGTTCCAGCTGTGCAGATCCATCCTGCCTTCAGGACGATTCTGATCAATCACCTTCCTGGCTCTCTGAAGAGTATAGCGGTCAAGTGCTGAATCATCAATGTATACACCATCAATGCCGATGTTCTTCACCATCCATTCCAGTCCGGCAACATAAAAGTTATTCAGCCGGCCATCAGGAGTAGTAATAACTGAAAGATCAGTTTCATCTTTAAATTTACCTTCCTTTATTACATTGAACCATGCCGGTATATACTTCTCCCTCAGATTTTTAACAAGCCACTCATTCGGGCCTTCAGAGTTTATTACTGTTTTACTTTCATTGCCGGGACCGGGATAAATTATCTCTCCGTTCAGGCTGTAAAAAGCCCAGAACTCAGGAAGATTCTTGGTAAGTTCCCTTGTTGTATAATAGAACTTCATCCTGATATTACTATCATGAGCAGCCTTTACAAGTTCCTTAAGTTCCGCAACATTAGGATCGAGATAGGGATAATTTATAAACGGGTAAAGATCCTCAGCATGGTGGATATTTATGACATTTGCTCCTGCTGCCTTTGCTGCAGCAACCTTAACAGAGGTGTTAGTGCCTCCTCCATGATAGTATCGTTCTCCAAATTTATTTTTTCTGTCAATTGTCCTGAATGGAGTGAGCAGCAGCTCGAAATTGTAGTTCAGGATATCACCTTCCCTCATTTCACGGTCCCCTGAATATGCTTTAAAAGTGACCTCGTTACCCTTCTCCATGACGTCAACACCACCTTTGTTATTATTACCCCATGATGTTGGCAGATTCAGACGGCCATATTTATAATATACATTAATCAGAGGCCTTATATAGTTTTCAGCTTTCAGCCTGATCCTTATTCCTCCCGTCACTGAACCTATCCAGAGCATGTCCTGATTCCTGGTCACATCCCATTTCCAGTTCCAGCTGCCTTTCCTGTATCCACCTTCGTGCCCCAGACCCATCATATAGTCGGCATAGGCTTTGTTGACAGGAACTTCAAGTCGTATATCCTTTATTTTTAGCTGCTTTTTTGCAGTTAATTTGAGTGAATAATCAATGAAACCATCAAACTCAAGATGGCCTGTAAGCTCTATATCTGCATCAGCCGAAGTATTAACAACCTTCCAGTTTGTGGCTGCAGTGCTGCTGCTGAAAAACTCCAGTTCGCCGGGACTAAGCTTTATCTTCTCTCCGCTTTCCTTTTCAATTATAAACCTGAAAGGAGAGCTGACAACCTCTTCTCCTTTGTCGGAAACTGACTGATTAGAGCTTGTGAAAAATGTCGTGTATTCTGAAGGCAAACCATTGCCGGCAATAGTAAGTGACCTTCCAAGAATTTTTATTCTGCGACCTTCAACCTTAACAGGCTGATAACCTTTTACAACCTCATTATCAATGCCTGCCGTTGAATTAAGCCAGTTTAGCCTTGACAGACCTGCTCCATTGTCATAACCATGGTTAACAAGCTTTTCACCTGTGACTTTCAGGATAAACTCAAGGGAATGCTCTTCATTTTCTGATTTTACAGTAACGTTTCCCTTGTATTTGCCCTCAGGAACTTCGTCCAGATCAATTCCAAACCAGAGAACCTGAACTCTGCCTTCAGATATGCTGATTGTTTTCCCGAATTGCCGGCCATAAATATTTGTTCCACCTGAGTTGAAACAGGTTACTTTATCTGCGGTGATCTTTTTCCCGCCGGAACCTGTAAAGTCTGAAAAAGTAATCCTCAGATCCTTTATCTCACTGTCATAAGCCCATGCTCCAACCTGAAAAACATAAAATTCTCCAGGTCTGGCATTCAGACTGAATGGTTTGTTTTCTAGGGCAGACTGAAGCCTTCCTTCAGGAATTGAATCAAACCATTTCAGTGGTCTCTCCCTCACTTCAGGAAAAATGAGGAAAGTTTTACCATCGAGGTTGCTGCTGTATTTTGTATGGGCATCACCAACACTGATATTCTTATCGGACGGTTCCGTGGAACAGGCTGCAAGAATTATCATTGCAAGAATAAGCAAACTGTTTTTTCTCATAGGATCGTGTTTATTTTATTTTACCACGGAGGACACTGAGTTTCACGGATTATAACACGGAGTATCAATGATTTAAAACTCAGTGATCACTCTGTGCAACTCAGTGCACTCCGTGGTTATACTATACTTTTTCACCATATTGATTTCAACTCTGTAATTTCCAGAGTGTTAAACTTAAGATCTCCCCTGAACACAAGCCCTTCATCTGTTTTTTTCTCCTTCAGCTGTTCTGAGATGAAAAGCCTGCCCTTACCAATATATGCTTCAACTGAAGTTCTGTCGAGGATCACTTCAATGTTAAACCTGAAAATTCCGGGTTTATCACAAATATAAGGTGCACCATTGAATCTGTTAAAGTTTCCATCGAAATACACTACAGGATTGCCATGGTAGAGGAGTTCCATTCCAAGGCCATGATTTATTTCAACATCCATTTTAATATGGAACAGGTCACCTTTAAGAGCTGCCAGTTCCTTATTGACCTCCTCCCCGTTAGTATCTGACCATGAATGTTTAATGTCATGAAGCAATTCAATTTCTTTCACAGGTTCACAGAAAAGCCTGACTCCCTCAGCAGTTGTCCGCAAGCTTAATTCAGACGGGAAGAGCATCATCTGATTAAAGGGCATATCCTTGTGCTCTATTCTTCCCCAGCCGATCTGAATTCTTCTTCCATCCGGTACATTGTTATA
>JAKLDT010000259.1 GCA_022703405.1 Bacteroidota bacterium
TGAATCAAATATTTACTGTAACCTTGCGAAAATTTTTATTAATCCTAAAACCTATTTTTATGATGAACCAATTCAAAAGAATCTTTTCGGTGTTGGTCTTCATGTTCATAACAGTCATTATGTTCGGACAGGGAGCCACAACATCGGGTCTGACGGGAAGGATTGTTGACTCGAAGGGCGCTGCACTGCCCGGAGCAACAGTGCTTGCAATACATGAGCCTTCGGGAACACAATACGGGGCCCTGACAAACAATGAAGGTTTTTTCAACATCCAGGGTATGCGTCCTGGCGGGCCATATAAGATTGAAGTATCGTTTATCGGTTTTTCAAAAAAGACTTTCACAGAGATCTCACTTCTTCTCGGTGAAGCTTATACCCTGAAAACCGAACTTACCGAAAGCGCTTCAGAGCTTGGTGAAGTTATAGTTGTTGGTGCCAGACCTTCAGCCTTTGGTACAGAAAAAATGGGAGCTACAACAAATATCAATAAAGCAGATATGGCTCTTATTCCTACAATGAACAGGAACCTCAGCGACTATACAAAACTGTCTCCTTATTCAACAGGTGCAGGTTATGTTGGCCGTGAAGCATATAACACAAACGTTACTGTTGACGGTGCAAACTTCAACAACAACTTCGGATTGTCAGGAACCAATATGCCGGGTATCAGCGGTGAGCCTATTTCTATGGAGGCTATTGAAGAAATCCAGATTGCCGTTGCTCCTTTCGATGTAACCCAGTCAAACTTCACCGGTGCCGGTGTAAACGCAATTACAAAGAGCGGTACAAACCAGTTCAGGGGATCAGTTTACGGTTTCTACCGTGACACAACAATGGTGGGTAAGAAAATAAGGGACAAGAGACTTAAAGTTTCACAGTCTTCAAAATCAGCTTATGGCTTCACCCTTGGTGGTCCGATTATCAAAAACAAATTGTTCTTCTTCCTGAGCGCTGAAAAAGAAAGCACTCTTACTCCCGGGAACACTCTTCTCGCTATGGAATCAGGTCGTGATGCAACTGACCTGAACGTCAACTCAAGGGTACAGGCTGCTGACTTACAGACATTTTCAAATCTTCTTAAATCGAAGTACAACTACGAAACCGGCAGGTATGAAAGCTGGGGCGGTGATGATGAATTCAATAACAAGATCCTTGCAAGAATCGACTGGAACATAAGCAAGAATCATAAGTTCTCATTCCGTTACAACTATTCAGAAAGCTCAGCACGTTTTGGACCAAGTAATAGTGGTGACGCAACTCCTTCATTATCAAGCTCTACTGCGCGTCAATCAAGACAAGGAGGACTTTCGTATGAAAATTCCCAATACTATAACTCCAATACTCTTCATTCTATCACAGGTGAACTTAACAGCAGGTTTGGTGAGGTTTCAAACAAATTCCTTGTTGCGTACACAATTTACGGACAACCGCGTACAAGCGACAGTGAAGTATTTCCGTTTATTGATATAATGTCGGGTCCCACAGCTCAGGGGACTGTTTATATGTCTGCTGGTTATGAATTATTTTCTTATAAGAATAATGTTGACAATAATACATTTATAATAACCGACAATGCAACATATCAGCTTGACAGACATAAATTTACAGTAGGTATGTCATTTGAGCACCAGTATTTTGCAAACAGCTACCTCCGCCAGGGAAGTTCTTATTACAGGTTCAGGGACCTGTCAGCTTTCCAGAGATTTGCCAACGGTGACGGAGTTGGTCTGCCTTTCAATGCAAACTACCACCCGATTAACTTTGCCTATACATATCCTATCAATGGATTCACAAATCCTGTTGCAGAACTGAATTTTGGTCAGTATGCAGCATACGTGCAGGATGAGTACAGTGTTCTTGACAACCTTAAGCTGACAGCAGGTTTAAGGGTTGACCTTCCGATGTATTTTTCAGGAGCTGTTGATAATCCTGCTTTGGCAGCATATTCATTCAGGGACGGAGAAACAGTTGATCTATCAACATGGCCTGATGCAAAACTGCTGTGGTCACCACGTCTTGGATTTACTTATGATGTATTCAACGACAAGTCGCTCAAGGTAAGGGGTGGTACAGGTATCTTCACAGGAAGAATTCCTTTTGTATGGTTTACAAACCAGCCTACAAACAGCGGTATGCTTCAGTACCAGCTTGTAGTAAACCAGAGCGGTGGTGCAGCCAGCCAGGCACAGCTTGCAAGGCTTCCTCTGTATAATGATGCTTCACAGCTGCTTACAAATGCTGCTCTTTCAGATATCTTCCCGACATCAAACCCTGTTGGCGGAAGGATAGCTGCAATCGACAAGAAATTCAAGCTCCCGCAGGTTTGGCGTTCAAGCCTTGCATTCGATATCAAGCTCCCGGCAAATATGATGCTTACTCTTGAAGGAGTTTATACAAAAGACATGAATGCAATCAGATTTGACAATATCAACCTTGCTCCTGCTGCTTCAACAGTACTTGAAGGATCTCTTGTACGTCCTTACTGGACAAACAGCACTACAGCTACAAAATATATTACCTCACCTTATCAGAACGTTGTGATAATGAGGAATACAAACAAAGGTCAGGGATATTCTCTGTCAGCAGAACTCAGCCTTCCAAGAGCTTATGGATTCAGCGGAAGTCTTGCATATTCACGCAGCTGGGGTGAAGAAGTTTCAGGTAAATCAGGTTCTGACCCGTTCTCAGCATGGCAGTACAGGTATGTCAGTGGTGCTTCCAACTCCGATGAGCTTGGTCTGACACTCAACAACACTCCTCACAGGATCGTAGGTTCACTCAACTACAAGATTGAGTATGCCAAATACTTTGCTACATCTGTTGCATTCTTCTACACAGGTTATGTAGGCGGAGCTTCATCATTTTACTATTATAATGATGCAAATGCTGACGGTACAACAAACGACCTTATGTACATGCCTCGCGATGCTTCTGAAGTTATCTTTGCTTCAACAGCCGATGCAGCTGCTTATTTCGCTTTTGCAGCACAGGATCCATATATTTCAAAACATGCAGGAGAATATGCATTGAGAAATGCAGCATACCTGCCATGGTATCAGCGTCTTGACATGAGAGTTATGCAGGATTTCAAAATCAAGGTTAAGGAGCAGGTTAATACTCTTCAGTTCAGCCTTGATATAATTAATGTTGAAAACCTTCTCAATTCCGACTGGGGCCTTGCAAAATCATTCGTTACCACTTCACCACTCACTGTAACTGGTCGTGATGCCACTACAGGTAAAATGAGGGTAGCAATGAGAAAAATCGGAACGAATTATATTTCAGAGACCTACCAGGATCCAACATCAGTTGCATCAACCTGGGCTCTTCAGATTGGTATCCGTTATCTCTTCAATTAATAAGGGATTATACTTAATACAGAGGGTGTCTCAACAGGACACCCTCTTTTTATATATATTATCCTGTAATTTTTTCACCCGGTTTTTGCACTTTCCGGGAATCTTTTCAACATAAATATTCACATCACTCTAATCGTTTTTCTGTTAAACATTTAACAAGACATTTAACAGCTAAGTAAATGTAAATCAAAGATATATACTTTAGTTAATAACTCCATGCCTTAATGTTAATAAACTTAAATTTTTACTCTTGCATCAGGTATCTGACTTGTTTAATTTAGCAATTACCCGTTTTGAAAAACGGTGGCCTTGTAATCAGATAAAA
>JAKLDT010000026.1 GCA_022703405.1 Bacteroidota bacterium
CTCCTTCATTTCTGATTGTAGTGAGCAACTCAGAGGCCTTTTTGTTTTCATCAGTCTGCAGATAACATAAAGCAAGATACCACTTGGCAGATTCTATAAAAAGGTTGTCGTTATCATCTATTACTGTAGTAAATGATTCCTGAGCTTCACTGTATCTCTTTATTTCCATATTTGAAACACCCGAAAGCAGATGAGTCTGCATATCACCAGGATTTATTTCAAGTACTTTTGCAAACTGCGAAGCTGCACTCCTGTAATCTTTATTATTATAATACTTCAGTCCCAGAAGATATTCGGAATTTGTTCGTTCAACAGAGGATCTTATTGCTGCAGGCGCTTCGTAAGCACTGAAGTACCGGTTAACTATCTCTTCGCTTGTAAGTGAGCGACCAGTAAATAGGATCATGCTGGTAATGAGACCAACACCTGCAAATACAGCAGCATACTTCATCACTGTAATCCTGCGTGCCGATTCTGCCTTTTTCTTCTCCTTTCTCGACATCTCTATCCGCGATAGTTTGGCCCTGAGGTCTAAGGAGGACTGTTTCATCAAAACCTCATCTGTGCTCTTACTAAGCTCCAGTTCATGCTGAAGCATTTTGTTATTCTGCATCTCGCGTATAAACCACTGTCTTTCCGGCTCAGTCATTTCACCGGAATTATACCTCTCAATAAAGTAGGAATAATTTTTAGCTTTCATATATGTAATTATTATACAATTTCATTGTCCGACAGTGATTCATAAACATGAATCAGCATCTGTTCAGCAACTTACACCTGTTATCTTCATCCCTGGCTTGTTTTATGCAGGGATTCTGATCTCAGTGCATTCTCTCACATGCACAGTACCATCCTTGCAATGGCCAGACCAAATAAACAGTATCAGCGAAACACTTTTTAATCCTGGCCTGTTAACCCGGCGTACTTCTTTTATTCTCTCCATCAGACTGTGTTCTCTCACTTACAGCTGATCAGGAAAAAAGTACCTGCCAATTTTTTCAGGCCGGAAAGTATTATTTTAAAAGGCAAATATATGCCTGATATTGAAATTTTCAGATTTTTGTAGGAGGAGGAGTTGGATATTCACCTGCACCCGGATCTCCGCCGCGTACATTTATCATCTCTTCATTTGTAAGTTCAAAACCTTCAAAAATGTCCTTTTTCTGTTCCGGATTCTGTGTTTTCATGTCTTTTTTTCTTTAATTTCTTTAATAATTCAGGGTTTGTTTTATACCCTACATGTCAGAACATGGCATTTTGTGACACGAAAAAATCAACTTTTTTTTAAAAAAATCACATTTAGCTGTAATTCAACGCTATACAAGGGCTTCTGAAATCGTCTTTTTACGCTTGCTTTCCTATATTTGTGATTGATTTGAGATTTATTGATCCTTAAACTGGTGAATAAACATATTTTTCGCTTTCTCATCATTCAGATTGTACTTCTGTCATTTTTCTGCAGAAATGCATGCAGTGTGGATAATGCCTTAACTAAAACACAGTATGATTTTCTGAACTATTCTTCTGATGAAAAGGATATATTATCACCTTCTCAGATAAATAGACACAATAGACTACTGAGGCAGGATCTTGAAAACGGCAACCTTGACAGTGCAGGCAAAAAAGTTGAATTCATTGAGAAAATGATTGAAGGCCAAAATCTTGATTCAAGCCTGCTTGCCGAATCGTTATATTATACTGGCATTTATTTCAAATTGAAGGATGATATAAATCTGTCCAGAAAAAGCCTTGAAAAAGTTATAGCAATCAAAGAAAATATCAGGAAGGTTGATACAATATATTCAAAGGCACTTTACAATCTGGGAGGCCTTTTTGCAAGATCAGGACTTTACAGATTACACGAATACTATACTTTGCGAGCGTTGAATGTGGAAAAGTTGCTTTATGGTGAGAACAGTAAGGAATTGATAACAACTTATGGGAGCCTGATTACAGCTTATATTGAGCTCAATGAAAGTAAAAAAGCCTTAAATTTAACAGATATTGCATATAAAACAGCCTTGATTAATGAAACCGAGGCAAGACCTTCTGATCTGGCCTTCTTGTATAATAACATCGGTGTTTTATATTCTTCTTTGCGAGATTTCTCAAAAAGTCTGATATTCTTTGAGAAAGCAGAAGAGTTTTATTTGCAATCTGACCTTATATATAAAGAGCCAATAATAAACTTATACCGGAATAAGTCGTATGTCCTTGGAAACCTTATGCAAAAAGAAGCAGCTGAATTGTATTTCGACAGAGGAGTAAAACTTGCACTTGCCGATTATTCAAGGTCTGCTTACCTGCAACTGAATGATTATGCACAAAAACTGGCAAGTTCAGGCAATATAAAAAAGGGAAACTCTATAATGACAAACCTGATTGATCGTGTTAAAAAAATAACTCTGGTGGATTCACTCGACTACTTTGAGGTACTCGTTTTATATGCAGAATTCCTCAGGCAGTCTGGAATTGAGAATCAGGAAGCATTAAGCTGTTATGAAAAGAGCATAAGTTTTTTTGAAAGACATGGTGACCAGTTTCTGAAGTTTGAAGCTGCCATGGGAAAGGCCCTGCTCCTGGAAGAATCAGGCGAAATAGAAAAATCACTGCTGACCTTGCAATCTGTACTTTTCAGTACAAAAACAGATGATCCCTTCTCAAATCCTGATCCGGATTTAATAAATGCAAATAATTACTTTCTTAATCTCCTCAAAACAAAATATCAGATATTGAAGAAGCAGTATGGCAAAACAGGTGACAAAGAAATGCTTGTTGCTGCTGCCGGAACCGCTGAGATCATAATTTCTCTTCTTGACAGGATCAGAATCAACATAAGTGAAGAAGAAAGCCGCTTACTGCTCGGCAACCGCTTCCGGGATGCTTATGTAAATATAATTGATGATTATAACAGACTCTTATTACTTACAGGGGATCAGTCATACTTCATTAAGGCTTTTGAGTATTCCGAGAAAAGCAAAATAGCCGGATTGCTTGCTTCGACAAGAGAGCTTAAAGCTACAGAGTTCCATATACCTGAAAATCTGGCTGAAATTGAAAAAGAACTTCAAAATGAAATTGCAATTCTGAATGACCGGCTGTCCGGGAAGACTTATGCAGGAGACAGAAGTGCTGCACTTATCAGGATGTGGAAAGACAACCTTTTCACTGTAACGCTCAGAAGGGATTCGCTTGTTAAAGTTTTTGAAAGGGAATATCCTGATTATTATTCAATTAAGTACAATACAAGGGTGCTGAAACCGGAGGAAATACCATCTCTGATAGGTACGCAGGCCAATTATCTTAGCTACGTTATTTCTGATTCTGTAATATTTCTGAGCATAATAAATTCGGATAATCATAAGTTGCTCTCGATGCATGCTGATTCAGTATTTTTCAACAATGTGAAGGCATTCCGCAAACTGCTGACAAATCCTGATTTTTCAAATGCACGGAAGGATTTTAATGAATTCCGGAAAACAGGCCATTACCTGTATTCTGTTCTCATTGAACCTGCAATTCCTTATCTTACTTCAGACAGGCTTATTATTTCACCCGATAATATTGTATCATATCTTCCTTTTGAGACTATACCTGTTAATGAACAACCACTGGAGAAATTATCGTACAGGGATCTTGATTTCCTTATGAACAGTTTTGATATATCATACACTTATTCAGCTACTTTTCTGTCAGAAAATACAAAAAGGAATTACAGAAAAAGCAGCAAAACAATAGCATTTTCTCCCGATTATTCATCAGATATCAATATTCAAAATATTCTTCAGCACAGGCAGCAGGAGGGAGATTATCTTGATGAAATTCCGTTTGCACACACTGAAACTGCTTATGTCAGCAAGCTGCTTGGTGGAGAGCTTTTTGATAATTCTGCTGCAAGTGAATCTGCATTCAAATCTGAAGCAGGTAAATACGATATTATTCACCTTGCGATGCATACAATACTTGATGACCGCGATCCGATGTATTCAACGCTTGTGTTCAGTTCAGATACCACAGGCAGAAATGATGGCTATCTTCGCACTTATGAAATCTACGGGATTCCCATGAAAGCAAGGATGGTGGTTCTGAGTTCCTGCAATACCGGAACAGGTAAACTATATTCCGGAGAAGGAATTTTAAGTCTTGCGCGTGGATTCATTTATTCAGGCAGTGAGGCTGTTGTTATGTCGATGTGGGAAATTGAGGACAGGGCAGGTACTGAAATCGTAAAACTATATTATAATTACCTGAAGAAAGGTTTCTCAAAAAGCATGGCACTAAGAAAAGCCAGGACAGAATTCCTTAAAAATGCTGATCAGCTGCGTTCACACCCGTATTTCTGGTCAACCCTTGTTGTATATGGAGATAACTCGGCTCTCTTCAGTACGAGCCGGAAATATTATGTAGCCGGAATTATACTACTTGTTCTGGCTGCAGCCTTTTATGGCAAAAGGCGCTGGTATTCCTGATATTCCGGGTCTTCCTTCACAAGGTCAAGAAGAGCTTCCTTACTCATGTATTTCTTTCTTCTCGCATATTCTTCTCCTGACAGGTTCATTATGCTTGCAATATCCTCAAAAGAAACTCCTTCCGAAAAAAGCCTGAGTACCTGCTGCTGGTCGGGCCGGAGTTTTTCAAAAGCTCTTGCTACCAGCTTCTCGAGAAGCAGCCTGTTGCTTTCATCTGTTCCATCATCATCAGGATGATCTGTTACAAGCTCTGTCGTCTTCTGTTTCCTTCTCAGATGACCATTCCATACATTCCGTGCTACCCCGAAAAAATAACCTTTCAGGTCTGTTGTAAGAGTCAGAGATCCTTCCTGGATTTGTTCAAAAAGTATGATTACAGAGTCCTGCAGCACATCTGAAGCATCATCTTCATCACCGCTGTTTTTGTATACATGATCCTTAACCAGACCGTACCAGTTGTCATATACCCAGTTGAGTATCCTGTCATCCTGTTTTCGGATGCCTTCAATTATTTCAATATCAGAATACCTTTTAAACAACACTACTGAAAAGAAGTTGCAGGCGCAAATATAATATTTCCGGTACCATTTCCTGCCAGTCAGCTTCATGACGTTAAATTATGCTTACCGGCAATCAGCAAATGTTAAATAGTAATATATTTACTGAAAAAACAGGGTTCAGAATATGGGCTTTCCTTTTATTAGGCAACCTGATGCCATGGATTGCGGACCGGCATGTCTTAAGATGATTGCTTCTTATTATAAAGTAAATCACTCACTTGAGTCGTTGCGTAAAAAATGTTATATAACACGTGAGGGCGTTTCATTTCTTGGTTTATCGGAGGCCGCAGATTCTATCGGATTCAGGACAATTGGTGTGAAAATCCCCTTTGAACTGCTCAATGAAAAAGTTCCCTTACCCTGTATTGTGCACTGGAAGCAGAAGCATTTTGTTGTTGTTTACAAAATTAAGGATGATAAAATATGGGTTGCCGATCCTGGAATAGGTCATGTTAAATATAAGCGGGAGGAATTTGAGGAAAACTGGGCTTCAACAGCCAGAGGGCGCGAAAAAGCAGGACTGGTGCTTATTGTTGAACCGACACCTGCAATTTATGATAAGGAGGCAGGCAGTGAAAACAGGGGTGGCTTCCATTTTCTGCTCAGATATTTCAGAATCTATAATAAATATTCGGTTCAGATTATTCTGGGACTCATTCTGGCAAGCCTTATCCAGCTTGTTTTACCCTTTCTTACACAATCGGTCATTGACATTGGTATCAATAACAACGATATTGATTTCATATATCTGATTCTCTTTGCTCAGCTGGCCCTTGTCCTTGGCAGGATGTCTGTTGAGTTTATCAGAAGCTGGCTTTTACTGCACATAGGCTCCAGGGTGAATGTTGCAGTGATAAGCGATTTCCTTCAGAAGCTGATGTCTCTGCCTGCTTCATTCTTTGATACAAAGCTTACCGGCGATATTCTGCAGAGGATTGAGGATAATAACAGAATCGAGGAATTTCTCACTTCGGCAAGCCTGAGCATCTTGTTTTCATTTTTTAACCTTGTTATATTCGGACTTGTCTTATGCATTTACAGCATTAAAATATTTCTTGTCTTCCTGATAGGAGTCACTTTGTACATTGTCTGGATTTCCCTTTTCATGCGATCGCGGGCAATGGTTGATCATCAGCGTTTCAGGAAGATGTCAGAATCAGGAAGCAAGCTTATCAACATTGTCAATGGAATGCAGGAGATAAAGCTTACCCGCAGCGAACTCAGTAACAGATGGGACTGGGAGAAAATCCAGGCTTCGCTTTTCAGTCTGAAAGTCAGGGGATTGTCAATAATCCAGTTGCAAACCGCCGGTGCTACTCTGATAAATGAGATATCAAATATCACAATAACAATAATTGCTGCCACAACGGTACTCAAAGGTGACATGACACTTGGTATGATGCTGGCTGTACAGTTTATAATAGGGCAGATGAATGTTCCTGTAAGTCAGCTTCTGGGCTTCTTCCGGATGGCGCAGGATGCAAAAATAAGCCTCGACAGGCTCGCTGAAATACATAATATGGAAAATGAAGATGCTGATCCTGAGTCGCGGCTTAATAAAATGCCTGATAAAAAGGATATTTATATTAATAACCTTTCATATCAGTATGAAGGCCCTCATTCCCCTTATGCGTTAAAGGATATAGACCTGTTCATTGAAGCTGATAAAAAGACAGCCCTTGTGGGTGCAAGCGGCAGTGGAAAAACAACTTTGCTTAAAATGATTCTTGGTTTCTATAATCCGGTTTCCGGTGAAATTCTTGTTGGCGACACGCATCTGAAAAATATTAATCTCAGGCTCTGGAGGAAAAAAACAGGTGCAGTAATGCAGGATGGATTTATCTTCCCTGATACAATAGCTGCAAACATTGCACCGGGCATTGATGAGATTGATACTGACCGGCTTGTGCATGCTGCTGAAATAGCAAATATAAGGGGTTTTATTGAATCACTTCCAAACGGTTACAATACAAAAGTAGGAGCGAACGGACATGGCTTAAGCGAAGGACAGAAACAAAGGCTGCTCATCGCAAGAGTGATTTACAAAGACCCTGATATTGTAATTTTTGATGAAGCAACGAATTCACTCGATGCATATAATGAAAAAGTTATAGTCGATAACCTTGTAAATTTCTATAAGGGCAAGACAGTTATCATAGTAGCCCACAGGCTCAGCACTGTTAAAAATGCAGATAAAATAGTTGTTCTCGACAGTGGAAGGATAGTGGAATCGGGTACTCATGAAGAACTTATCGCAAAGAAAGGCGTGTTCTTCAACCTTGTAAAAAACCAGCTTGAACTGGGAAACTGAGGAAGCTGATGAAGGAAAACAAAGCTGAAATAAGGTATTCAGAACCTGTGCGGGAGATAATGGGAAATCCTCCTGCATCAATTCTCAGATGGGGAAATGTCATGCTCTTTGTCCTTTTTCTGCTGTTTCTGCTTTTTTCATGGATAATAAAATATCCCGATCGCATTCCTGCACCTGTCGAGATCACTACAGAAATACCCCCGGCCACACTTGTAACAAAGGTAACCGGAAGGATAAAAGCGCTATGCGTAAACAATAAGGATTCTGTAACAAGGAATCAGCTTCTGGCAGTAATGGAAACAACTGCCTCTGTTGAAGAGATTGCTGTATTGAGGAAACTCACAGCTTCTCTTCTGATACCCGAAAAAGCAAATGTTGATTCGATACCAGTCTTGAGCAGACTTGGTGAACTGCAGTCTTATTATGCTGTTTTCATGAAAAACCTTGCTATTGTTGAATCCTTTTTCAGAAATGATTATTACGGAAATAAAATAGAGTCAATTAATAAAGAGATTGCAGCTACCGAAGAGTATCTCAAACGCCTGTCGGTAAAGGAAAAGCTGTATTCAGAAAACCTCAGCCTCGAAGCCGGAAAACACAGGCGCGATTCTATTCTTTTCTTTAATAAGGTAATACCTGAAAGCGAACTGGAACTTTCTCATCAGGCTTTGCTCAGGACTAAAATTGAACTCCAGCAGGTACGACTTGACCATTCTGAGAAATCAATTGAGCTGGCACAAAAGAGGCAACTTGTAAAAGATTATTCTATCAGTCGTCTGACAGAAAGGGATAAAATTGTTTCCGACCTGAGGGAGTCTTTTATGATTTTAAAAGCAGAACTGAATATCTGGGAAAACACTTATCTGCTTAAATCACCAGTAGATGGCATTGTCACCTTTACAAGATACTGGACAGAAAATCAAATAGTTGTAAAGGATGAGCCAGTGTTAAATGTAATTCCGCATAAAGCCGGAAATTACCTTGGAAGAATGAACCTTAAAATGTTGCGCTCAGGAAAGGTAAAACCAGGCCAGCTCGTTAATATTAAACTTAGCAGCTATCCTTATCTTGAATATGGAATGCTTAGGGGAATCATCCGGACAAAGTCAATGGTTCCTTCAAAAGATGCATATATAATTGAAATTGAACTTCCCGATGGGCTGACAACCCTGTATGGGAAAAAGCTTGAATTTACCCAGAATATGGATGGCACGGCTGAAATCATTACCGAAGACCTGCGCCTTCTGCAGAAAATGATTAATCCCTTAAGATACCTTCTAAGCAAAAATAAAAGATAGAAATCACCTGCCCGAATAGGGTTCGTAATCATCATCTTTAGTGAAAGACCCTTCTTTTCCTGCCTTATCTGATTTATTGTCAGACTGGTTGGTTTTATTTTTAATGTATTTCTGGTATAATCTGAATGATGCGAATGCAAGTGCTGCGGAAAGGATTATTATTTCTTTTGTTTCCATTTTATAAAATATGTTTTATAACATATATTTTCTGCAAAGTTAATTATTCCCTGCAAATGTATACTTTCATTTTCCTCTAAAATGCTCAATAGCCCGCTCAGTCAATTTATTAAATTATGCTAAAACTTTGAGTATTATTAAATATTTCAATATTTTCGTACTCTTAAATTTCCCGGTTATGTTTAACCGAGGAAGTTTTTAAATGTGCTGAACCTTAAAGGATTGAATATGACAACAAAGAATCCGGATGATTCTGTTCTTGATGAACAGTCCGGAACACCTGATGGTGTTGCCGGAATAGGAGATACCGCCCCTGAGCAGCCTGAAAATTCTTCAACAGAGGAGAATAATTCAGCAGATGCTGTGAAAGATACTGAAAATGAGACTGTCAGTATACCGGAAAAACCTAAAAAGAGAAAACGCGCTGTAAAAGAGGAAGCTGTTTTTGAAGATTCTGAAAACGATTCAGAGTCAACAGCTGATGAACTTCCTCCTGTTGACTACAGCGGTTATACCAAAACAGAACTTGTTGAGACTCTGGTTCTGCTTATTGACAACAGGGCTCCTGCCGAAATCAAAAATGATGTTGACAGGATAAAAAGCCTGTTTTACAGGAAGCTTAAGCATGAGTCGGAGGAAAGGAAGAATAAATTCCTGGAAGAAGGGGGAAAGCTTGAGGAATACCGTCCATGGGTAGATCCGGATGATGCAAGAGTAAAACACCTGCTTGAAAAATACAGGGAAAAGAAGACAGATTACAGTAAGGTTCAGGAAGCTGAAAAGTATGAAAACCTGAAAAAGAAATACGAGATAATTGATAAGATCAAGGAGCTTGTAAACAGGGAAGAATCAATAAATAAAACTTTTCATGATTTCAGGGCCCTTCAGAACGAATGGCATGCAACAGGCGTTGTTCCACAGTCATCACTGAAAGATCTCTGGGAAAATTATCACCATACTGTCGAAGTTTTCTATGATTATATAAAAATCAATAAAGAATTAAGGGACCTTGACCTGAAGAAAAACCTCGAATCAAAGGTGCTTCTTTGTGAAAAAGCTGAAGCCCTGCTTCTCGAACCTTCAGCTGTAAACGCATTCCGGGCCCTTCAGGAGTACCATGATCAGTGGAGAGAGATTGGTCCTGTACCTCAGGAATCAAAAAATGATATCTGGGAGAGATTCCGGGAAGCCACAGCTCAGATTAATAAAAGGCATCATGAGTTTTTTGAAAATCAGAAAGATGTCCAGAAGAAGAATCTTGATGCTAAAATCGCCCTGTGTGAGGAAGTTGAAGCAATAAGCAAAGCTGAACTTAAAAGCTTCAGGGATTTTGATGAAAAAGCTGAGAAAGTTGTTGAGCTTCAGAAGATATGGAGAACTATCGGCTTTGCTCCAAAGAAACAGAACAATAAGGTTTACCAGCGCTTCAGGGAAGCCTGTGACGCATTCTTTGAAAAGAAGAGATCATTCTATTCTGATAACAAGGAAATTCAGATGAATAACCTTCAGAAGAAAATAGATCTGTGCATCCAGGCTGAAGCCCTCCAGGAAAGTACAGACTGGAAAGCAACATCCGATTCTCTTATAAGGCTTCAGAAGGAATGGAAGGAAGTAGGCCCGGTGCCAAGAAAACAATCGGAGAAATGCTGGAAACGCTTCAGAAAAGCCTGTGACCACTTCTTTAACAGGAAAACCGAGTTCTTCAATGAGCTTGATACATCGTATGAGGATAACCTTAAAGCCAAGATGGCTCTCGTAGAAGAACTTGAAAACTTCAGTCCCGGCACTGAAGTTCAGGCCGCTTTTGAAAGACTTAAGGAGATCCAGAGAAAATGGACTGAAATTGGCTTTGTGCCCTTTGAAAAGAAAGATGAAGTAGCCAACAGGTACAGAAATGCACTTAACAGCCAGTTCGACAGGCTTAAGATTGGTGATGACGACAAGAGCATTCTTAAATACCGGAACAAACTCGATAACCTCAGAACAAATCCAAAAGCTTCCCGTAAGGTAAGGAATGAGCGCGATAAATTCTTTACAAAAATCAAGCAGCTTGAGAGTGATATAGTGTTGTGGGAAAACAATATTGGCTTCTTTGCAAAGTCATCGAATGCTGATACCATGATACGCGAAGTCAGAGACAAAATAGATAATGCACGGAAGCTGATAAAAACACTTGAGGAAAAAGTCCGTATGATTGATCAGTCTGGACTTGATGATTAATACAATTAATATAATAGATAAGCCGTGGCAGAAGTTAAATATGTATTTGTGACAGGAGGGGTTACCTCGTCCCTGGGAAAAGGAATTATATCGGCATCACTGGCTAAACTACTGCAGGCAAGAGGCTATTCAGTCACAATTCAGAAACTTGATCCATATATAAATGTCGATCCGGGTACTCTTAATCCCTATGAACACGGGGAATGTTACGTAACTCTTGACGGAGCTGAAACCGACCTCGATCTTGGTCATTATGAGCGCTTTCTGAACGTGCCCACAAGCCAGGCAAACAATGTTACTACAGGAAGAATATACCAGTCAGTAATTAATAAGGAAAGGAAAGGAGACTACCTTGGTAAAACTGTTCAGGTTATACCTCATATTACTGATGAAATCAAGAGGAGAATAAAACTTGTCGGTTCAGGCAATAAATTTGACATTGTACTTACTGAGATTGGTGGCACCGTAGGCGATATAGAATCCCTGCCATACATTGAATCAGTCAGGCAGCTAAAATGGGAACTTGGGGCTCAGAATTGTCTTGTTATTCATCTTACACTCGTTCCATATCTGTCATCAACAGGCGAATCAAAAACAAAACCTACACAGCACTCGGTAAAGGAACTGCTTGAAACAGGGATTCAGCCTGATATACTTGTACTCAGAACTGACCGTCACCTGAATGCTGATATCAAACGCAAGGTTGCACTCTTCTGCAACGTTGAAGAAACTGCCGTTATTGAATCAGTTGATGTATCAACAATATACGAGGTACCGGTTAAGATGCACGAGCAGGGGCTCGACAGAACAGTTCTTCGTAAACTGAATCTTTCAACTGAAACTGAGCCCAAACTTGCTGAGTGGAAAGAGTTCCTGAGTAAACTCAAGAATCCGAAACACACTGTTAAGATTGGAATAGTTGGAAAATATGTTGAACTTCCCGACGCTTATAAATCAATTGCTGAGTCTTTTGTGCACAGCGGTGCGATGAATGAATGTGAAATAGAGATTGAATATATTCATTCAGAGGATATTAATGAGAATAACCTGTCTGACCAGCTGAGCGGCCTTAATGGAGTTCTCGTGGCACCGGGTTTCGGAGCCAGGGGAATTGAAGGAAAGGTACTTACTGCAAAGTATGCAAGGGAAAACAACCTTCCATATTTTGGTATTTGTCTTGGCATGCAATGTGCAGTTGTAGAATTTGCCAGAAATGTACTGGGGCTCGAAGGCGCTCATTCAACAGAGATTGACCACAAGACCAGATATCCTGTTATCGATCTTATGGAAGAACAGAAAAGCATAATTGACAAGGGCGGAACAATGCGTCTTGGCGGATATAAGTGCAATATTTCAAAGGAATCAAAGGCCTTTGAGGCTTATTGTAAAACTGAAATAGTTGAAAGGCACCGGCACAGGTATGAATTCAATGATAAATATCTTGAAGATTTTAAAAGCCACGGTATGATACCTGTTGGTATAAATCCCGATTCAAATCTCGTAGAAATAATCGAACTAAAGGGGCACAGGTGGTTTATTGGTGTGCAGTTCCACCCGGAATACAGCAGCACTGTAGTTAATCCTCATCCTCTGTTTCTTAGTTTTGTTAAAGCTTGTATAGGATAGTAGCGGAAGGGAGAAAGATTAAAAAGTAAAGGAAACTAAGTTTAACAAATTAAAACACAGAATGGATCGTAACACAATTACAGGAATAGTGCTTATATTCCTGATTTTCATAGGTTTCAGCTTATATAATAACAGCAGGCTAAATAAGGGCTATGAACACGCAATAGCTGTTGCTGACAGTTTCTATGCAAAAGGTCAGCTTGAAAATGCCCGTGCTGAATATATTAATGCTCTCAGGTACAAAGCTAATCAGCCTGATGCTGTTGCTAAGATCAATGACCTTAATCAGAAACTTGGTCTTTCTGTTGCTGTCGAGGATTCTTCTTCAACATCTGAGCAGAAGAATCAGGCTGAAGCACAGCCAGCCGGTGCTGTACCTGCTGTGACTACCGATTTTGGGATTTTCACATCTGCTGCTACAGGTGATAATGAATTCATCACACTCGAAAACAATAAGATAGAACTTAAAATAGCACTCAGGGGTGGGCGTGTGTATTCAGCAAGAGTAAAGGATTATGTTACTCATGATTCCCTGCCGCTGATCCTGTTTTCAGGTGATTCCACAGTTTTCGGCTTTAATTTCTTTACAAACGATAACAGGGCCGTACAAACAAATAACCTGTATTTTAAAACTCAGGGTTCACAGACTCTTTATGATGCAACAGCTGAAGCAAAAAGTGTTGTACTAAGGCTTGAGGCAGACAATGACAGGTATATAGAATATAAATATACTCTTGCTCCTGACAAGTACATGGTTGATTTTGACGTGAACTTCAAGTCAATGGATGGAGTAATTGCATCAAATCAGAACAGCCTCACTTTCGACTGGAAAATGTATGTTCCACAGAAAGAAAAGGGGAGGCAGAATGAGGAGAATTATGCTACAATCAAGTATAAATATTATCAGGATGAAGTTGACCAGTTGAAACTGAACTCAAAAAAGGATGTTGAACAGGCTGATATCCCAACTAAGTTAAGCTGGGTTGCTTTTCAGGATCAGTTCTTTTCGGCTGTAATCATGAGCAATGAGTTCTTTCTCAACGGTTCTGTATCTTCTGCTCGTACTGAAGCTTCATTGAAATACATTAAATACTATACTGCAGAATTGGGTGTCCCGTATAATCCTGCTGCTGCCAATACTATGAGCATGAAGCTGTATTACGGACCAAACTCAATAACTGTTCTGCGAAAGGAAGGAAATGACCTTGAAAAAATCGTGTTCCTGGGCAGGAATATTATCGAGTGGATCAACAGGTTTATGATAATTCCGGTATTTAACTGGCTTGAAAAATATGTTGGCAGTTATGGTCTTATAATCCTTATTCTGACTATCCTTATCAAAATTGTATTGTTCCCGCTTACTTTTAAGTCATACCAGTCAACTGCAAAAATGCAGGTACTTAAGCCTCTTGTTGATGAGCTTGGCAAGAAATATCCAAAACAGGAGGATGCATTGAAAAAGCAGCAGGCCACTATGGATCTGTACAAAAGGGCAGGAGTAAATCCTATGGGGGGCTGTCTCCCCATGTTGCTGCAAATGCCTATCCTTTTTGCCATGTTCCGATTCTTTCCTGTATCGATTGAATTGCGCCAGGAACCTTTCCTGTGGGCAACAGACTTGTCTACTTATGATTCAATACTGAACCTGCCGTTTACAATACCGCTCTATGGAAGTCATGTGAGCTTATTCACAATTCTAATGACTGTTTCAACACTTCTCACAATGAAGATGCAGGGTTCATCACCAGGTTCAGATCAGCCCGGTATGAAGCTGATGATGTACATGATGCCGGTAATGTTTATGTTTATTCTTAACAACTTCTCATCCGGCCTTACATACTATTATTTCCTGGCTAACGTTCTGACCTACTTCCAGAATGTGCTTTCAAAAAGATTTATAAATGCCGATGCAGTTCTGGCAACGCTCGAGGAGAATAAGAAGAAACCTGTGAAAAAGTCAAGATGGCAGCAGACTCTTGAAGAGGCTGCACGCAGAAGAGGGATTAATCCTCCAAAAAAATAACAGGTTATAACTGACTGAACAATAAAAAAATAGAGGGTGCCATTCTGAGTCACCCTCTCTTTTTTGCTGTTTCTGCTCTATACTGAATATGATCTTTATGCTTTTTTATTGTTAAAAATGCTAAAATCCCGTTTGTATTAAGAAAAATATCATATTTTAGTCAAATACATGCGGGAAAATGGGGAAAAAGTTTAAGAATAAAGATTTAGCTGCCAGGTTAGGCGTGTCCGGCACTCTGGTTTCGCTTGTTTTGAACAATAAAGCGGATGAGCAGGGAATAAAAAAGGAGACTCAGGAAAAAGTACTCACAATGGCCCGCCAGATGGGCTTTTTTGGTAAATCATCAGCCGAAAATGAAAATTCATATCCGGTAGAAGATAAACCGGGCGTTCTTGGGATGATAGTCCCTGCATTAAATGATCCCTTTGTAATGCAGATTGCACCATATCTGCAGAAAGCCTTTGCAAGTATTGGTGTCGGCTTCTCTGTTATAACAAAAGACGTTGATGATCAGCGATACGACAGGCTGATAGTATCCTTTAAAAAATTCTACAGCGGACTGATACTCTATGGAGACACTGCAGATGACAATACAGTACGAACGCTTAGAAATGCCGATTATCCTTTTATTGTTCTTGAAAAGGAGTTCAGAAGTCTTAGATTAAACACTGTTTCAACTGATTACAATGCAGGTGCAAAGCTTGTTGTAAATCATCTTGCAAAATTAGGGTATAAGAATATTATTGTATTTTATGCACGAAGCAGTCAGCAGTCCTTTGCAATGGAAATAAAGGAGATTACTGATACAATAAGCATGTTTCCTGCCCTGAACAAACCTGTCCTTATTGAACTTGATCCTACCTTAACAGGAAATGATATAGATTTTAGTAAATTTGAGTACCTGCTTCGCCCTCCTTACAGGGCCGATGCAATGATAGTTATGAATGCAGGCCTTGTGTATCCGATAATGCTGCTGCTGCGAAAGAAAGACATTAAGATCCCTAAGGATGTCGCCCTGATATCAATGGAGGATAATATTGGTTTTGATCTTTTGTATTCGCCGGTTACTGCTATTAAAAAACAGATTCCCGGAATGGCAGTTAAGGCCGCTAACATGATATGGAGCGAAGTAAAGAATTCGGGGAAAGGCAAATATAAAAGGCAGGTTGTGCTGGCTCCTGAATTCATTATCCGTAACTCATGCGGCTCAAAATGAAAACTAAAATCAAAAAATATGAGAAGAACTGCATTCTTTCCGGCAGTATTGCTGATCCTCCTTGTTGGCTGCTCTGAGGACCATCTGATAATCAACAGTGAATACCGGGATCTTGTTGATGCCAGGTTCAACGATAAAAGAGTGCTGGCTGCCAACAGGAATGAAGAATTGTTCTCAATCTTTGATAAAGATCTTAATATTCACCAGGTTGAAGCGCTTAAATTCCTTTATGCCTTTATGCCTCTCAGCGATCTGGCTGATTATGATGGCGAATTCTTCCTTTCAAATGTGAATATTGCTCTGGAAGCAAGAAATAAGATAAGCTGGGGTAAAACTATCCCTGATTATATTTTCCTGCATTATGTATTACCCCCTCGTGTCAATAATGAGAACCTCGATTCGTTCCGTATTGCATACTATGATGAAATACATTCAAGGATAAATTCCATGCAATTGCGTGAGGCAGCACTTGAGATTAACCACTGGTGTCATGAGAAGGTTGCTTATCAGCCTGCAGATATAAGGACTTCAGCTCCAATGTCTACAATTCTTTCTGCAAGAGGCCGTTGCGGTGAAGAATCAACTTTTACTGTAGCAGCTCTGCGCACCGCAGGAATACCGGCACGACAGGTATATACACCCCGATGGGCTCACAACGATGACAATCATGCCTGGGTTGAAATATGGGACAAGGGTGAATGGTTTTACCTTGGCGCATGTGAACCTGAACCAGTGCTCGACCGTGGATGGTTCACTGAACCTGCCAGGCGTGCCATGCTTATACATACTAAATCATTCGGAGCAGCATACGGTCGTGAAAATACAATTAAAAGCTGCAATAACTATTCTGAAGTTAATAATCTTGCAAAATATGCTGTAACAAAGCGGATCACAGTTTCTGTCAGAGACTCTGAAGGGAATCCTGTTAAAGATGCAAGTGTTGAATACAAGCTTTATAATTATGCTGAATTTTACACACTTGCAAATGTTCCTTCTGATGAAAAGGGGATAAGCAGCCTTGAAACAGGTCTTGGCGATCTGCTTATCTGGGCCTCAAAGGATGGACTTTATGATTTCAGGAAAATTACAGTCGAAATGACTGATACATTAAATCTTGTTCTGGGGACATCAGCCGATATTGTACCGCATGTAGACCTCGACCTGGGTGTGCCTCTTGAAAGGTCGCCTCTTCCCGGAATATCTGCTGAGCTTGTAAAATTGAATGATGTGAGGCTTAATGAGGAAAACCTTATCCGGCAGGAATATACTGATTCATGGATCAAGCCTTCTGAAGTCAGACAGTTTGGAACAGACAGATCTATTGATACAACAAGGCTGCTTAGCATATTTTCCAGAAGCATGGGAAATTATAAGGACATCTATACATTCCTTTCTCTTTTGCCGGATTCTCTTGTTGACCGGGCCCTCGATATGCTGGATGTTCTTGCAGATAAGGATCTCAGGGATACAAAGGCTTCAGTTCTTTACGATCATCTTATATATTGCAGAAAATCAGTGTCTTCGCCTGTGTCGGGCTCAAACGAGTTCTTTGTTAAATATGTTCTGAATCCAAGGGTGAGCAATGAAAATCTTGCTCCCTGGCGAAGTTATTTTCAGTCAGCTCTTACTGAGGCGACAATAAATGAAGCAATCAAAGATCCTTTAGCACTTGTTGATTATCTGAACAGGGAAATACGAATAGAAGGGGAGGAGAATTATTACAAAACTCCTCTAACTCCCATAGGTGTTAATGAATTAAAGGTTTCTGATGCCTGGTCACGCACTATCTGCCTTGTTGCAATGTTCAGGAGCCTTGGCATTCCTTCACGACTGGAGGAAGGTCGGCTTGTACCGCAGTATTTTGCTGAAGGTGAATGGCATGATGTATATTTCAGCGATCAGGCTCCCCCTTCTGATGAAAGAAGCTATGTAAAATTTGTGTCAAAAGAAGCAAGACCGGTTCCCGAGTACTACATTCATTTCACTCTTGCACGTTTTGAAAACGGAAGGTATGTTACCCTTGAATATGATTTTAACAGGAAGGTAACTGACTTCAATACTTTCCTGGCTCTTCCTCCCGGAAAATATATGCTTGTAACAGGGAACAGGATCTCTGACAGTAAGATTCTTTCAACTCTTGATTTTTTTGAATTGCAGCCTGATGAAAAGAAAACTCTTGAAATCAAGCTCAGACGTGAAACTGTAACTCCCAATATTTCAGGAAAGCTTGATATTATAAGCCTTTTTAAAGTTTTGCCGGAATCGGACAAAATCCGGAAAAGCATTAATGATAAAGGTGCCGTAATTCTTTGGATCGATCCTGAAAAAGAACCAACGAAACACATTTTTAATGATCTTCCGGTCCTTAAGACTGAATTTGACAAGTGGGGTGCCTCTTTTATTTTCCTGACTGAAAAAGCACAATCAAATGCCGTCGGTTATCAGGCATCACTAAAGGGCTTACCGGAAAATTCGATTTTCGGAACTGACAATAATCTGGAGCTTCTGAGCTCTGCAGTAAATAAGTCTTCGCTTCCTGATGAAAAATTCCCTTATGTTCTTATGATCGATGGAAGGGGAAATTTTCTTTACAAGTCACAGGGATACAGGATTGGTATTGGAGAACAGATTCTTAAGAATATAAGATAGATTTATCTGATATGCTGTTTTTTGCACTTGTTGAAAACTGTTCATATCCATTCCGGCATATTTTTGCTGCTGTAATATAATTCTGATATATTTGCCTTTGTATTGGTGTTGCTTTGAAATAAAATCATTGCAATGAAAAGGGAATGCGGTCAGAATCCGCAACAGTACCCGCTGCTGTGAAACCCGATCGTTCTAACGATGATGGTTTTATGAATTACCTGCCACTGTCCGCCGGCTGGCGGATGGGAAGGCTTCATGAAACCGGGATAAGTCAGAAGACCTGCCAGATACTCCGATGTTCAAAGCTTTCGGGAATAAAAGCG
The DNA here is from genome assembly GCA_022703405.1 of Bacteroidota bacterium. GTDB lineage: Bacteria > Bacteroidota > Bacteroidia > Bacteroidales > VadinHA17 > LD21. The sequence continues at coordinate 18,873 of JAKLDT010000026.1, forward strand.
CGAATCAGATATGATTCCGGCTTTAATTTCCATAAACTCTGAATAAAGGACAGCCAAAGGTTAACGTGGTAATTGGTTTTGGTAACTATTGTTCAGATGAATAACAAATTCTGTGGGATTACAAGAAAAATGAGCATGCTGGGTTCATTCACAGTGTTCTTTTCTTTATTCCTTTCTGCACAGGATGCATTTCTTGACGACACCGTTAAGATAAATGAGGTTATAATCACAAGCCACAAGGTTAACAGGTTTCCTTCGGGTTATAAAATCATCAGGCTTGATACTACTTTGCTGAATGAGAACAGCCATGAATCACTTTCAGCCGTTCTTGCACGGAACACTGGTATTTCTGTAAAAAGTTACGGATTGAGTGGTCTGTCAACACCTTCTTTCAGGGGAACAGGTGCAAGCCATACATTAATACAATGGAACAATATTGCAATAAATAATCCGATGCTCGGCCAGTCTGATATTTCCCTTATCCCTGCAGGCTTGTTTGATGAAGTTGAAATTCTGAGCGGTGGAGCATCCATGATTACAGGAAATGGTGGAATCGGAGGAACAATAAATGTCATGAATAAGCCATCATGGAGTGAAGGAACCTTTATTGTGCTAAATCCTGTGGCCGGCAGTTTCGGCAGATATACCGGACTTGCAAAAGTTAAAACTGGGAATTCACATTTTCAATCTGTTACACGTGCCTATCTGCAGTACGGCAAAAATGATTTCACATATATGAACAGGGCGATTAGTTCAATCCCCGTTAAGGAAAGAATGACAAACAGTGAGTCACTTGGCAGGGGCCTTGTTCAGGAATTGTATTTCCGGCGTAACAGGAACTCTTTAAGCGCCCGTATGTGGTATCAGAATTCAGACAGAAATCTTCCGGCTTCAATGCTGACCGGAACAGCTTCTGCTAATGAAACCCAGTTTGATGAATCTTTGAGAACAGTTCTTAATTACGAAGGCAACAAGGGCTGGTCTGAATATTTTCTTACAGCATCTTATAACCTTGCCAACCTTAATTATACTAATAAACTTGCTTCAATCTATTCAGACAACCGAAGCGGATCACTTGTATTTAAGGCAGGCTTTCAGCACAGGCTGAACAATTTTATTATAGCAAGAACAATACTTGAAGATGAAAATTCATGGGTTAGTTCAGTTAACTATTCTGACGATCGGATGGGCAGAAATCTTGCTTCCCTTACAATTATTACCGAGACAAGATCTTTGGGCCGTATTAATGGCAGTCTTATTCTTAAGGAGATGATGGATCAAAAAAAACTGCTTGTTCCTGATTTTTCAGGAGGATTGCAGTACAGACTTTCAGGAACACAGAATTATTATATTAAAGGCAGTTATTCCCGGAGCACAAAAGTGCCGACCATGAATGACCTTTACTGGAATCCTGGTGGAAATCCTGATCTGAAAAATGAAATCTCAAATGGCGCTGAACTGACACTCGACATGGTTCAGAAAATATCCGGATCTTTCAGCCTGAAATTCAATACAACTCTGTTCAGTAATGCTATAAGCAACCTGATACAATGGGTTCCCGGACCTTTTACTTACTGGACTGCCGAAAATGCCGGCAAGGTAAATACAATGGGAGCAGAGTCAGCTTTTTCTGCTGAATATGCATCTGGCAGGCTGTCTGCAAAGCTTGATTTGAACTATTCGCTTACAAAAGCGTCCAGGACAGGTTCATTAATCAGTGATGATGATATGAAAGGCAAACAACTTATCTACATTCCTGTACATTCTGCCAACAGCTCCCTTCATGTCCGTTATAGCAGATTTTACTCTGTCCTTGCTTCTTCATATACAGGCAGAAGGTACACTGTCGCTGATAATTCATCATATCTGCCTGATTATATTATTAATTCTATTACAGTTGGTTATGAGATTGTAAAGAATCAGAATAAATATAACATCGGATTTCTGGCTGACAACATTTTAAATGCTGCCTATGAATCTGTTGCCTGGTACCCCCAGCCTGGAAGGTCGTTTTCACTAAAAATTAATATACAATTAAAACTCTGAAGATGAAGAATTCACTGCTATTAACCCTCGTACTTTTTCTATTTATTTCTTGTACAAAAGATCCTGACAACGATAATGATACCTTCCTTTCCGGCAATGGCATCTTTCTGCTGAACGAAGGCAACTTCATGGGCGGAAACGGTTCAATTTCATTTTATTCATACGATTCACTTAAAATCTTCAATGACCTGTTTGCCGGAATAAACGGCCGCCCTCTCGGCGATGTTCCAAACTCACTTGCAATGACCGGTGAGAGAATTTATGTTGTAGTTAACAACTCAGGCAAGATTGAAGTTATTGATAAAAATAACCTTGAATCTGTTGCTACAATTTCAAAACTGAAAGCTCCCAGAAATATAGGTATTATAAGTAGTTCAAAGGCTTATGTTACCAGCCTGTATTCCGATTCAATCACTGTTCTTGATCTTGCAAATAATTCAGTTTCAGGTTATATTAACATCAAAAAGACCTCTGAGGCTATTGCCGTAATCAGGAACAGGGCCTATGTGTCGAACTGGGTTGGAGGGAATAAAATATTTGTTTTGGATACCGACAACAACAAAGTAATTGATTCTGTTGAAGTCGCAATGGAGCCGGAAAGCCTTGTAATTGACAAAGACAAAAACCTGTGGGTGCTGTGCAACGGAGGATGGAAAAGAGAGTACTCTGCAGAACTGATATCGGTAAATACGTCAACAAATGAGATTGCAAGAAGGCTTGTATTTCCTGACAGGAACTCTTCGCCTTCATGCCTTCAGATTGATGGCAGTGGTTCAACACTGTACTTCCTTAGTTCAGGAATATTCAAACTTAAAACTGATGCTTCCGCAATCCCGCTCACTCCTTTTATTCCACAGGGTGGCAGGTATTTTTACAAGCTTGGCATAAACCCTGTAAATGGGGATATTGTAACAACTGATGCTGCTGATTTTCAGCAAAATGGTCAGCTTCTGATTTATAAAAACAACGGGGAACTCAGTGTAAGCGCTAAAGCTGAAATAATCCCCGGAATGATGATATTCAGGTTAAATGATGATTTCTCAAAATAATGAAGAGCTGTCCGGAATACTTGTGCTTTAAAATAATTGCCCGTGTAATTGCTTCTGTAACAGCTGCTCTTATATTTTCAACCTGTGCCGGTCCGAATAATAAAAGTGTTGAAAAAAACGCAGAGACAGAAGAAATCGTAAAAGTAGCCCGGGGACTTGAAATAATTAAACATAAAGACTTTACTGAAGTATTAATCCGGAATCCCTGGCAGGGGGCAAGCAATGTTACAATGAAATATATTCTTGTCAGTGACAAAAAATACATCCCGGAAAATACTTCTCCGGAGAGTGTGATCATTGTACCTGTCAGAAAAATGGTTTGCATGTCAACAACTCATGTTGGAATGATAAGCGCACTTGGAGAGGAGAACAGCATTAAGGGAATTTCCGG
>JAKLDT010000260.1 GCA_022703405.1 Bacteroidota bacterium
GAAGAAGAATGAGGATGCAAAGAGGAGGCCATACCATCTTACTGCGAAGCTTCCGATGCGGAATATTTCAGGATTTACATCCCAGGGTACTATCTGAAAAAGCATATAAGTAAAATTTATATCGGACTCAAAGGTAGGAAATTATTGAATAGTAAAAATAATAATGTATTGGCTGCCCGCTGTCCTGATAATGCTCAGCTGAGTGAAAACAAGAATCATTTTGCCTGAATCAGATCTTAAAAATTATGGTATGTTTGTAAGCTGTATAAATCTTACTGAATTGAGGAGGAAACTGATCAATATAGGATTTCAATTAAGCATACTGGTATTTTTGTTTATTTATTCCTGTGCTAAAATTGGATCACCCTCAGGCGGGCCAAGAGACCGTGAACCTCCGGTTGTTGTAAAAACAATCCCTGCTGCAGGCGCAACGGGTTACTCAGGCTATAAGGTCGAGATTACATTTGATGAATATGTAGCCCTTGATAATATAAATGACAACCTTATAATATCTCCGCCTTCAAAGAAAAAGCCTAAAACGTGGATCAGGGGAAAGACTGTTGTTACTGAATTCGAAGATGATTTTGCCGACAGTACAACCTATCTGCTGAATTTTCAGAATGCGATAAAAGACCTTAATGAAGGAAATATTCTGGAAGATTATCATTTTGCTTTTTCAACCGGGCCTGTGCTGGACTCGTTGTCAGTAACAGGTAATGTTTATAATGCCGATAACCTTGAAGCTCCCGAGAAGCTTTTTGTCCTGATGCACAGACAGCTTGAAGATTCTGCTGTTAAAAAACATCTGCCTGAATATATTGCACTTACAGACAAGAACGGATATTTCAGGCTTGACAATGTAAGGCCGGGAAGTTATAAGCTTTATGCCCTCAAGGATGCGGATAATAACAAGATGTATAATCTTGATGACGAGCCATTTGCTTTTCAGGGAAAGCCAATTGAAGTCACTGCTGACAGCAACTGGATGCCCGTAATTAAAGATACAACGAAAGTAAAAAAACCTCTTCCCGTAAAAGGTTCGTCCAGAAAGGAACCTCAGATTAATCCTAAGGATACGATAGTTCTTACCGGCAAGACAAAGCTTCTGTTATTCACACAAGAACCCTCAGCCCGTTATCTGAAGTCATCCGAAAGAAAACTTAAATATCTGCTCGAATATGTAGTATCACTTCCACCCGATACCCTTGATTTTGAGTTTTCGCTTGAAGACACCGACAGCAGCTCTTACTTCATTGAAAAGAGCCTTATGCGAGATACGATTAAAGTATGGCTTACAGATACAACACTTTATAATAATAACCAGCTTACAACTTATCTGAAATATCCTGTAACTGACAGTGCCGGAGTTATTGATTATAAGCAGGATACAATAACGATGAGGTTTGTGCCGCCAAAGCAGCCAAGGCAGTCTTCAGCAGCGTTGAAAAAAGTGCCGGCGCTTAAACTGACCAATAACATCACAGGCGGTTTTCTGAAACCCGGAGAAATGATTTCGTTCAGGTCGGAGACTCCGCTGCGAAAACCGGATACCTCATTAATAAGGATCTATGAATTTGCAAAGAAAGACACGCTTGTTGTTCCTTATATTATTGAAAAGGACCCTCTTACAGCCTGTATCTATACATTGAAAACAAAACTTCTGCCTGATAAGAAATATTTTCTTGAGGCAGATTCGGGGGCATTCATCAACTATTACAATGAAAATGCCGACTCAGCAGGTATCAGCTTTTCACTTAAGGCAGCTGATTCATACGGCAAGCTGACATTTAAGATAAAAAACGGCACCGCACCAATGATAGTTCAGCTATATGACAAAGGTGAAAAACTACTTATAAGGGAAACAATTGCCGTGGGCGACTCTCTGGCTTCTTTTGAGCTGCTTGAGCCAACAACCTACAGGGCTAAAATCATTTTTGATTCTGACAGAAACGGCAAATGGACTCCGGGAGATTTTTCGAAGTCGAGACTGCCGGAAGAAGTCACTTATTATCCGAAGGAAATTGAACTGAAGGCCAAATTTGAGCTGGAGCAGGACTGGGATGCAGGTGTAAGAAATTTCAAGGAACAGAAATTAAGGGAGGTTAAAACGAAATAGCTGGCATTTGGCAGGTTTAACTAAAGAATATTTTATGAAACAGGTTGTAGCAGGTGTCGACATAGGAGGCACAAATACAATTTTCGGACTGACAGACCGTGAGGGCCGGGTTATTGCAGAGAACAGGATACTTACAAGGGATTATCCCGATATAAATGATTTTGTAACAGCGCTTTCTGATGCCATCCTGAAACTTGTAACAAAGGAAGTGGAACTACTCGGCATAGGCATTGGAGCCCCGAATGCCCATTATTACAAGGGCACAATTGAGCTTGCACCCAACCTGCCATGGAAAGGCATAGTTCCCCTTGCTGAAATGATGAAAAAGAAAAGCAGGGTACCTGTTGTTGTCACGAATGATGCCAACGCTGCTGCTGTTGGAGAAATGGTGTTTGGCGGTGCAAAGGAAATGAGAAATTTCATTGTGCTTACACTTGGCACCGGTCTGGGCAGCGGGATAGTAATAAACGGAGAGGTTCTGTATGGTCACACTGCATTTGCAGGGGAGCTTGGCCATACAACTGTTGTCCCCGGGGGCAGAGAATGCGGCTGCGGGAAGCTTGGCTGCCTTGAGACCTATGCGTCTGCTTCAGGACTTGTAAAAACAGTTTCGCAGCTAATGTGCGATTCAAGGGATAACAGCGTTCTGAGAGATATCGCTCCTTCGGCACTTACTTCAAAAATTATTGCAGAAGCCGCAGCAAAAAACGATCCGATAGCTGTAAAAGCAATGAACTATACTGCCGAAATGCTCGGTTTCGGTATAATCAACGCAATAGTATTTTCAAGTCCTGAAGCCGTTTTCCTCTTCGGTGGACTTACAAAGGCAGGAGAAATACTATTCAGGCCTGTAAGGGAATATGTTGAGAAAAATGTCATGCCCGTGTTCCGCGGGACAGTTAAAATACTCCCTTCAGGAATATCGGAAAGCAATGCAGCCGTTCTTGGCGCAGCTGCGCTTGCATGGAATGAGATGAAGTGACTTTTCCTTCCTGAAGAGATTGAAAAATAGTTGTAAATTTGACGGACTAACACCTGAACAAACATAATATTCATGAAAGTTACTGAAGTAAAAAGACTCGATTTTAGGTCACATACACCCGATCTTGATGAGGTATCGGCGGCTCTTGACAAGCAGGAGAAACATGCAATTGACATACTTAACTGGAAGGGATATGAATACAAACCGGAAGTAAGTTTTGCAATCGGATGGGGCGACAGGGAAATATTCCTGAAATACTATGTCACGGAAAATTACTTCAAGGCTGAAAAAACAGAAACAAACCAGATGGTTTGCGAGGATTCATGTGTTGAATTTTTTGTTTCACCCGAAAATGACGGGATTTATTACAACCTTGAGTTCAATGGCATTGGAACCGTTCTGCTTGGCACCGGAACAGGAAGGGCTGACAGTAAGAGGGCTGATGCTGAAATAATTTCCAGAATACGCAGAAAAAGCTCTGTGGGAAATAAACCTGTGGCTGAAAAAACAGGGAAATTTGACTGGACAATAACTATTGCAGTGCCTGTGGATGTGTTTTTCCATCATAAGATTACAAACCT
>JAKLDT010000261.1 GCA_022703405.1 Bacteroidota bacterium
TATAATCATATCTGCCCCGGGCGGGACCGGGGCTATTGGAAGCCCAGCCCTCAAGGCTGGAAGAATACTGTTGCCGCTTATCCTGGCGGGAACGGGGCTATTGGAAGCCCAGCCCTCAAGGCTGGAGGAATACTGTTGCCGCTTATCCTGGCAGGACCGGGGCTATTGGAAGCCCGGCCCTCAAGGCTGGAAGAATACTGTTGCCGCTTATCCTGGCAGGACCGGGGCTATTGGAAGCCCGGCCCTCAAGGCTGGAGGAATACTGTTGCCGATTATCCTGGCAGGACCGGGGCTATTGGAAGGCCAGCCCTAAAGCTGGAGGAATACTGTTGCCGATTATCCTGGCAGGACCGGGGCTATTGGAAGGCCAGCCCTAAAGCTGGAGGAATACTGTTGCCTATTATCCTGGCGGGACCGGGGCTATTGGAAGCCCAGTCCTCAAGGCTGGATTAATCATGTTGCCAGTAATTCGGGCGGGTCCGGGGCTTTTAGAAACCGTAAAAAAAATCCCGCTAAATATTCGCGGGATATTAAAATTTCCGGCTATTCAATATTCTACCTACCTCCCCTGTATTGTCTTCTTCTTTGCTGGTTACCTGACTGATTTCCGTTCCCTGTTTCATTTGGAGTGCTCACTATCTGGTCAAACTCCTCCTGAGTAATATAAACAGGAACATATTCAACACCAAGATTTTCCAGCTGCCGGTTGAAAGCCATGAGATGGTTCCTTGATCCTCTGAGCAGATTTTCAAATACCACATTTATGTTTTCATTTTCAACAACTTCAAGGTACTCTTCCAGGTCCTTTATATCCAGTTCCTCAATCAGGGCCCCTGTTTCCATGGCTGCTTCAACCGATCCGGATCCTTTTTCAACCAGCTGAGCGTATAATTCCTGAAAATCAGCATTTGCAAAAACACCAGGTTCCCCGGTCTGGGTATACTCTTCCCCGTAATTTTTAAGCAGATATAGAACTGCATTCAGATGAGTGTCTTCAGCTTTTCCGATATTTGAGAAAACAGGGATTCCCCATTTTTCATACAAAAAAGCGTAAACATCCCTGGCAAGTTTTTCTTCTTCCTTCATATGAAGAAGGGTTTCAAGTTCATCATCCGTGAATGACAGATCCTCCGACAGACATGTCCCCAGGTTGCTGCCAACAAGCAGGGTGGTGCCATCAGCTGCAACATTCAGCAGATTGCTGAAACCATTGGCAGCAGGATCGTTGGTTTCTTTTGTACATGAACCTGTCAATAAAAGCAGGCTTACAACAAAGCCACTGATTATCACATGTTTAATTGTTTTCATAACCATAAGATTTTAGTTTTTAAAATGACTGATCGATAATTCGTCTGCCACGTCTCCTTCCGTAAGGTCCCCCTGGTCCGTAATGCCCGGTCTGAACATCTGCGGCAAACATTTCCCCGAACATCCTGTCGAGTTTTTCCTTTTGTTCTCCGGTACATATATTCTTGAAATTCATGTAATACCTGTAAGTATGTTTTTTCAGGTCTGCGTGAAGGTTTCCCACTGAGTCTGCCAGGGAATTCAATCTTGCCGAATCGCTGTCAGGTGATGACATTTCGATCAGCATAAGTCGTCGCAGATCATTTAATTCAAGATTGATATCCCTGACATTCCGCCGGAATGAAGGATTGAATTCCCTGAATCTGTTCATCTGTTCAGCGCTTAGGTCAAGTTCATCCCTGAACCAGCGTCCGCTGAATCTGACTGATGAATTCTCCTCTCCGATCGTCCCTGATCCAGGCACGGTAATTTCCGGACCGGGTTCGTGCCGATGGTAAACAATTGTCAGAATTGTAGTAATATTCAACACTGCAAGTACTACTATTGCCCATATCATTATTCTGGTCCTGTTCTCAGGTTTCATGATTTACCTCCTATTCCAATGAGAGAATATCAACTGATTCCAGTGAAGCGTCATTGATAAGTGCAAGCTCAAGTGGTATTTTGCCGGCATTCCCTGCAGGGCGTGACAAATTTCCAAGCATGATCCCGAAAAGGACAGCTGCAGCAAGCGACAATGTTATGAGAGCAGGTCGCAATATCCCTGCGCCAAGTGGGGCGTTCCCAAAACCTGCAGCGTCGAGCCTTTCAATATTAGCCAATACCCTTGTTACAAGAAATGGATCAACTTCCGTCTCTTTTTCGACCCTTATCACCCTGTTGGCAAGAAGCTGAATTTCACTTAGCCTTTTGCATGAATCACAGGTTTTCAGATGTGATTCAACCTGAGTCATCATACCGGCAGGCAGTCCGCCCCCGAGGTATGCATCCAGATTTTCCTGACATAACTGACAATTCATTTTTAATTGATTTTTATGGTTAGAAACAAAACTTATATTTTTCCTGCGCTATTTTTTATTTTTTCCCCGAACATTTTCTGATAGTTTCTCACGAAGGTTCTTTTTTGCACGCTGCAAAAGGGCTTCCACTGCTCCTTCGGTTGTGTTCATTATTTCTGCAATTTCCTTTTGTGAAAGATCATCATACTTGCTGAGTACAATGGCAGTCCGCTGGTTTTCAGGTAGACTGTCCAGCGCTTTCTGAATCCATTGGGAGTGTTCCTGCTTTATTATAATATTTTCAGGATCGTCTGTATCAAACGCGGGGAACTGTCCGGTCATTTGATTTTCTGATCCAAAGAAGGATTCAAGCCGATGAATAAAGGATTTCCCCGCCGATTTTCTGATCTTATTCAAAGATGCATTAACTGCTATCCTGTAAAGCCATGTGGAAAAAGCCGATTTCATTTTGAATTCAGGCAATGACTGGTAAGCCTGAATAAAGACTTCCTGTGTCAGATCATCAGCATCATCTTTGTTATGAACAAAACCAATACAAGTCCGGAAGACCATTTGCTGGTACTTTTCGACAAAGATCCCGAACTTTTCCCTCTCACCCTGAATAATTAGCTTAATCAATTCATTTTCATTCATCTCAGATTATTTCCGGATGTTTTCAGGATACTATCCCCTTCTGCTTATATCGACAAGTGTTTCGTGATTCTTTAATATAATATCCTTATCGTGAAGCTCTATCAGACCGTCCTTTTCAAATGATTTGAGGAGCTTTACGGCGCTTTCAGTTGAGATCCCTGCAAAATCTGCCAGATCCTTTCTTGACAGAAGCTGGAAAATTTCAGGGTTTTCAGCTTTCATATCATTCATATATAATAGTATCTCAGCAAGGCGCCCGTTCATTTGCTTGTAGTTAAGACTTCCGATGATGGCAAGGAGATTGTTATTCTGTTCACAATATCTCCGGATAAGACCGAAACCGAATTGCCCGTTCTGTTTTATAACCTTTGCCAGGGTTTCCTTTTCCAGAAGATATGCCTGGCAGTCGGTCAGGGCGCTGGCAGAATAGCCGAAAATATTCTCATGGAACACGGCTGACAATCCCAGGAAATCACCCGGGCGGATGATCCTCATATTGAATGTTCTTGTTCCGTCACCTTCGAGATACTGCTTCGCCAGCCCTTTTATAAGGAATAAAACATATGAAGTGAAGGCTCCCTGCTTTGTAAGATTATCACCTCTCCTGAAAAGCACCTGTGTTTTCCCCTCCCTGATAATTTCCATCTCCTCCTGACTCAGGTTCCTGAAACACGGCGCCTGGA
>JAKLDT010000262.1 GCA_022703405.1 Bacteroidota bacterium
CGGTGGTTGCAGGCATTCATGCCGATATACCTTCGGCACAGAAAGCAATGGGCAGCGGTTATGAAAAGGAATACAAACCCGATCCTGTCCGTTCTGCAAAATATTTAATGCTGTTTGAAAAGTACAAGGCTCTGGGCCGGTTTATTGAAAGTGAAACAAAATTAAAATGATGAAAACGAAAAGGTTTATTGTTAATAAAATAACACTGCTTATTATGGCCCTTACCCTTATGTCGGCAGGGGGAACAAAGGAGCGAAAACTGGAAATAAGTTTCCTTCTAAGCGATATACAAAGCTTTGCTCCGTCGTACCAGATGGCAATATGGATTGAAAAAGCCGACGGTGCCTTTGTTAAAACGCTGTTTATCAGCGAGTATCTTTCGTATGGCGGATATAATCTGCCTGAAATATGCCATGAATGGTCATCAAAGGCAAAATGGGAAGAGGCAACAAAGGAGGAATTTGATGCTGTTACAGGCGCAACTCCGGGCACAGGAGAGGTTACGCTGAAGCTCACCTGTCCGGGTGACCTGCTGCCTGACGGGAAATACAGGATTTTTGCGGAAGTTCACCTTGTTGATGAGTATAATGAGCTTTATTCCGCTGAGATTAATGTAACGAAAAAGAAAAGTGCCGGGGAACTTAAGGTCAGCTATATTCCCGGGAAATGTCCGAAGAAAACAGAAGGTGATCTAATGACAGGAGTATTTGTGAAACTTAAATAAGAAATTATTATAGAGAAAAATTAAATAAATAGAGATGAAGACGAAAAAGAACTATTCAAGGAGGGAATTCATTTCTGCATCAGTAAAAGGTGCAGCGGTGATAACGGCATCTTCAATGATCAGTAAAAATGCATTTGGAGCTGAGGGGAAGCCGGGTGGCATTCCGCGGAGAATGCTTGGGAAAACAGGATTGTCTGTATCAATTCTTGGATTCGGGGGCGGTTCACAGTTCCTGAAAAATGAAGATGGGGCGTGGGAACCAATTCTTCAGAAAGCTTACGACAGCGGAATTAACCTTTTTGATACTGCTCCGGAATATACGGTTGCAAACTATTTTAAGAACGGAGACGTCAAGAAGTCACTTGGCAGTGAGGAAAGATTCGGGGAGGTACTTTCACCTTACAGGAAGAACATTCATTTAATAACAAAAATTGACGGAAGGGACCCTGCCCTTGTTAAAAAGTCGGTTGAGGACAGCCTCAAAAATATGAAGACAGATTATCTCGACGCACTTCTTATTCATGCTGTCAGCGATAAGGACAACATAAGCGATATTGAAAAAGGAGTTTATAAGGAGGTTGCTGACCTGAAGCGCCAGGGGATTGTTAAATTCATTGGTTTCTCCAGCATGGACAGCGCTGCAAAATCAAAGGAACTGCTTCAGAACCTTGAAGTTGACATTGCCATGCTTGCCATAAATCCTACAAAATACAGGAACTATGCCTCAGTTGCAGTTCCGCTTGCGATAGAGAAAAACGTCGGAGTAATTGCCATAAAGGTAATGAGGGACATTGTTGGCAAGGATGCAAAACCGTCAGAACTGTTTGATTATATATGGAATGAGGCTCATGTTTCATCTGCAATGGTTGGTCATACCGGTATGAAAATACTTGATGAGAATATCAAAAGCGCTGTGAAGTATGGTAAAAAAGAACTGGCATCAGTCGATAGAAAAGATCTGGAAATGAGACTCGCAGCTTATGCAGGGCCTCATGCTTTATGCTGGGCAAGGCCTGATTACAGGGATTCCGGGATAATTGTCTGATCTAATTACCAGTTTTATATGACCCGGTCAGCAAACAATTTTCTGCTATTTTCAGTTTCAGTACTTTTTCTGGCAGCCTGTTCCCGCAAAGAGACAGTTTCGGGAGATTACCCGATAAAACCTTTGCCTTTTACTTCTGTCAGGCTTACCGACAATTTCTGGTCACCAAGAGTCAAAAAGAATGCGGAGGTGACAATTCCAATAGCATTTCATCATTGTGAAACAACCGGAAGGATAAAGAATTTTGAGATAGCAGGAGGCCTTGATACAGGAAAGTTCCAGACTATTTATCCCTTTGATGATTCGGATGTGTTTAAAATCATTGAGGGTGCCAGCTTTTCTCTTCAGACCTTCCCAGATCCTGCACTTGAAGCCTATCTCGACGCAATAATATATAAGATAAGTCTTGCCCAGGAAGATGACGGATACCTTTATACAAACAGGACGATAGCTGAGATGCACGGAGGGAAAGGGCTTCATGAATGGGCTCATGAGAAAAGATGGCTGAATGATTCCATCCTGAGTCATGAATTGTATAATCTGGGACACCTTTATGAAGCAGCAGCGGCTCATTTCCAGGCAACTGGTAAAAAGTCTCTTCTGGGAATAGCCCTTAAATCAGCCGATCTTGTGATTAAGGATATAGGGTGGGACAGGCTGAAGGTTTTCCCCGGACACCAGGTAATAGAGATGGGACTTGTCAAGCTCTACCGTATAAGCGGAGAAAAAAAATATCTCGATGAAGCAAGGTTCTTTCTCGATTACAGAGGCCCTTATGGTGAGCAGTACAACCAGGCGCACCAGAAGGTGACTGATCAGAATAAGGCAGTAGGTCATTCTGTAAGAGCGACTTACATGTATTCCGGTATGGCTGATATTGCAGCGCTTGAGAATGATTCAGCCTATCTGAAAGCAATTACAGCCATCTGGGAAGATCTGGTTTATGGAAAAATGTATCTTACAGGAGGTATTGGTGCAACAGGAGGGAATGAAGGTTTTGCTGATCCTTATGTTTTGCCTAACATGTCAGCCTATTGTGAAACCTGCGCTTCAATTGGAGACATCTTTTTCAATCACAGGCTTTTTCTGTTGCATGGCCAGGCAAAGTACATTGACATACTTGAGAAAACCCTTTATAATTCGATGCTTTCCGGCGTGTCTCTTTCTGCTGACAGGTTTTTCTATCCCAATCCCCTCGAATCTGCGGGACAGCACCAGAGAAGCCCGTGGTTTGGCTGCGCCTGCTGTCCGAGTAATGTTGTAAGGCTGATACCTTCAATACCCGGCTATATCTATGCACAGAAGGCTGACACGGTTTATGTGAATCTTTATATTTCGAATGAAGCAAAGCTGGAAATAGGTGAAGATACTGTAAGGTTAAGCCAGCAGACGAATTATCCCTGGGACGGGAAAATTGAAATATCCGTGAACCCTGACAGGAAGAAAAGATTCAGCATAATGATAAGGATACCGGGATGGGCAGAGAATGAGGCCATTCCGGGAAATCTGTACAAATTCACCGATAAAAATACAGCAAAGACCGGATTTCTTGTAAATGGTGAGCCTGTTGATGCTTTAATATCAGATGGTTATGCAGAAATAACGCGGAAATGGCAAAAGGGTGACAAGATTGAATTTGAACTTAAGATGGAGCCTCGCAAGATAATTGCCGATCAGAGAGTATGGGCAGATGGGAACAAAATAGCGATGCAGAGAGGCCCGCTGATCTACTGTGCCGAATGGCCCGATAATAATACCGGCAATGTACTGAATCTGATGCTTGATGAAGATGCCCGGTTTACAGAGGAGAAGGATTCTTCGTTTTCAAAAGATGTAATTGTACTTAAGTCTACAGCTTACCAGAC
>JAKLDT010000263.1 GCA_022703405.1 Bacteroidota bacterium
AAATGCATAATTATCATTGTTAATAAAATACAATATGTGTTAATATTTATGATAGCAGGATGATACAATATATTAGCAGATTACTTATTTTCGTCCAAAATAATTTATAAAAACCAATATTAATTAAAAAGAAAAATTTAAAAGAAAAAGGTGAAATTACTCATCTTGAATTATGAACGCTAACAATAATGAGGTATCGACTCTCCGTGGTGAGAGCCACCTCGTGGGTTGCTCTTCAGAAGAAGAGCCTGGCGCGGAAACCACGATTTTTTCGCAAAACGAAATCCCAATTCAGTTAGTTAGCAACCGAAGCACTGACTTCATGCAGAGGTTCTTCCCCCTAACAACTATCGACTCCTGGAATGACTGGAAATGGCAACTCAGGAATGCGATTACAACTATTGATGATCTGAAGAAGATCATGAAGCTTTCCGAAAAGGAAGTAATGGCAATAAGTAATCTGAAAGGCCGTCTTCCACTACGGATTACTCCTTATTTTGCATCACTGATCTATAACACAAGGTTTTCAGATCCGATGAGAAGGAATGTAATTCCTGTAGTAGAGGAATTGCTTACACATGCCACTGAACAGTCTGATCCGCTGCATGAGAAATCATTTTCTCCGGTGAAGGGAATTGTACACAGATATCCTGACAGGGTATTATTTACAGTTACCCAGGTATGTTCCAACTATTGCAGGTATTGCACCCGTTCACACTCTGTTGGAAAACTTGATAAACTGGGAAGACAGGATTTTGAAAAAGCGTTCAGTTATATTGCAGCACATAAGGAAGTTCGCGATGTGCTTATCAGTGGCGGAGACCCTCTTACATTGAATGATGAGACGCTTGATTATATTCTTTCCAACATAAGAAAAATAGAACACGTAGAAATTATACGAATAGGAACAAGGATTCCTGTTGTACTCCCGCAGAGAATAACAGATAACCTTATTTCAGTTCTGAGAAAATATCATCCGCTTTTCATAAGCCTGCATTTTTCGCATCCTGATGAAATTACAGAGGAGTGTGCAAAAGCATGCAACAAACTTGCTGACGGAGGTTTTCCTCTTGGCAGCCAGACCGTTCTGCTCAAAGGAATAAATGACAATGTTCCTGTAATGAAGGAGTTGATGCATAAGCTTCTTAAAATAAGGGTACGTCCTTATTACCTGTATCAGTGTGACCTGATCCCCGGCTCCGGGCATTTCAGGACTACTGTCAGGAAAGGACTAGAAATAATCAAAGGACTGAGAGGTTTTACAAGCGGTTATGCAGTACCTACTTTTGTTGTTGATGCTCCCGGCGGAGGTGGAAAAATTCCTCTCCTGCCAAACTATGTTGTGGAACACAACGATGAAAAAATAGTGATGCGTAACTATAAGGGTGTTTTGTGCGAATATCCTGAAAAATAGGATCTGACATGAAGATTGGTTTGACATTTGACCTCCGGTCATGGTACCTTGACCGCGGGTATTCTATGGAGGAAACTGCCGAATTTGACAAGGAAGAGACTGTGGATGCTTTGGCTGCTGCACTCAGTAAAATGGGGCACCAGACCGAACTAATCGGAAATGCTTTTCAGCTCATTGAAGCACTTGCAGCAGGAAAACGCTGGGACATGGTTTTCAATATAGCTGAGGGTTTGTATGGTGACGGCCGTGAATCGGTTGTACCCGCAATACTCGATCAGTACAGGATACCATACGTCTTCAGCGGACCTGTTATTATGGGCATTTCTCTTAATAAGCACCTGGCTAAACTTGTTGTTGAATCAGCAGGTGTGCCTGTGAGCAAGGGCTTTCTTGTAAATGACATCAATGAGATTTCAGGACGCGACCTTGAATTTCCTCTTTTTGTAAAACCGGTTTCGGAAGGAACAGGAAAGGGTATTACAGATAAAAGTTTAGTAAAGAATATATCAGAGCTAAAGACAATTATTGAATGGATTCTGAAAGAATTCAATCAGCCTGCCCTTGTTGAAGAGTATTTACCGGGACGTGAATTTACTGTAGGAGTTATCGGACACGGCGACCAGGCTTATGCAATAGGTGGCATGGAAGTAATTACTGCTGACAATCTCCCCTATTCTGTTCATGTCAAGGAAAATTACCATGACTATTGCAAGTACCTTCCTCTGTCAGATGACATAGCTGAGGAATGCAAGTCGGTCGCTGTAAATGCATGGAAAGCGCTGGATGCTGTTGACGGAGGGAGAGTTGATGTGAAAGCTGACAGGAATGGAAGGATCTGTTTCATTGAAGCTAATCCTCTTGCAGGCCTTAATCCTGTACATTCCGATCTTCCAATACTTGCCCGCATGTATAATATTGATTATCAGAAACTACTGGAGATGATAATGTCTGCTGCCTTAAAACGAATCTCAGGATAATGAAAAAATGCTGCATCATTTACAATGAACCTCTTCCCGGTGCCCTGGAGGATGAACTTGATGTTATTGATCAGGTTGACCATGTAGAAAAGGGATTAAGGGAACTTGGAATAGAAGTTTACCGTAAAGGTTTCAGTGAAAAATTCATGGATGAAGTTGCAGCTGTAATAAATGAAAAGCCTGATTTCGTATACAATCTTGTAGAATCAATAAATAACAAGGGTGAACTGAATTATTTTGTCCCTGCCCTACTTAGCCTGAATGGTATTCCTTATGCGGGAAATTCACACGAAGCTATTTTTCTTACTACAAGCAAGGCGCTTTCGAGCAAAATGATGAAGATGGCAGGCATACCTAATCCGGGTTGCTTCTTCCCGTCACAGATGAAAGAACTTACTCCCGGTAAAAAATATATTCTTAAACCTATCTGGGAAGACGGATCACTTGGGATAACTGCTGATAATGTATTTATCTGTTCACCAGGATATGAAGACAAATTACGGGGACTGAGCGATTCACACTGGTTCATTGAAGAATTCATTGACGGACGTGAGTTTAACATGAGTGTCTTTTCCGGTCCCGATGGTCCGGAGGTGTTGCCAGTTGCAGAGATTGTATTCAAGGATTGGGACGACTCTAAGCCAAGGATCATTGATTATAATGCCAAATGGGTTGACGGATCATTCGAATTTGATAATACTGTGCGCGATTTTCCGGGAGACAAACTTGATAATGGGGTGACTGAGAAACTGAGGCAGGTTGCCACTGATTGCTGGAAGCTGTTCAACTTACGCGGATACGCAAGAGTTGATGCCAGGGTTGATGCTGAAAATAATGTATTTGTTATCGAAATAAATGCCAATCCCTGTATTCAGCCAAATGGTGGCTTTATTGCCGCTACACGTGCAGGGGGATATCAGTTCTCTGAAGTTATGCAACGCATTATAAATGACCTTAATGTCTGAAAGTAAACAGAATTGAGAAAGGCATGAAAGGATTATTAACTGTATTTCTGCTTGTTTTGTCGAATACATTCATGACTCTTGCCTGGTATGGACATCTGAAACTGAAAACGATGTCAGGGTTTGAGAGCATGAGCCTTTTTGCTGTAATTTTACTTAGCTGGGGAATCGCATTTTTCGAATATACCCTGCAGGTTCCTGCAAACAGAATCGGGTATTCAGGGACGGGAGGACCATTTTCACTCGTTGAACTTAAAGTGATC
>JAKLDT010000264.1 GCA_022703405.1 Bacteroidota bacterium
GGATGAGGTCCCGGAGCGCCACCACTTAGTACCGGGGATAATTCAGGTTCCACTGCAAATACTTTCAATCCCTTAAATTGCTTTTTCAGAACCTCTGCAACTCCGGTAATATGACCTCCTGTTCCAACGCCTGTTATGAGATAATCAAGGCCCTGGGGAAAATCGTTAATGATTTCTGCAGCTGTTGTTTTCCTGTGTACTTCTGTATTGGCAGGATTGTCAAACTGCATTGGCATCCATGAATCTTTTATATCACTTACAAGTTCCCGTGCTTTTTCTATGGCTCCCTTCATGCCTTTCTCTCTTGGAGTAAGAACGAATTCAGCACCATAAGCGCTCATTATTTTTCTGCGCTCCACTGACATTGATTCCGGCATCACAAGGATAAGCCTGTAACCCTTTACAGCAGCAACCATGGCAAGCCCTATACCGGTATTACCTGATGTGGGTTCTATTATCACACTGCCCTGTTTAAGTATGCCTTTATTCTCGGCATCCTGCACCATGCCAAGTGCAATACGGTCTTTAATGCTTGATCCGGGATTTGCCTTTTCAAGCTTTATCCATACTTCATGATCCTTGCCGAAAAGCTTGTTTATCCTCAGATGAGGCGTACTGCCTATTGTTTCGATTATAGAATTGACTTTCATTCTGCTTTCTTAAGATGTTACGACTATTTCTTATTATAACCGGATTAATGCGGAAATGTTCAGAATAATTCAGATCACCCAGTTAATGGGCTCACTGAAATCTGACTGGGTTCTGACAATAATTTCGCTTTTATGATATACAACAGTGTAAGGTGCAACGCTTTCGGTAAGCCAGACATTTCCTCCGATTATGCAGTTTCTTCCAACAACTGTATTTCCTCCAAGGATAGTTGAACCGGCATACATAATTACATTATCCTCAATTGTAGGATGCCTTTTTACTGTGGCCTTTCCCTTATCAACACTCAGAGCGCCAAGTGTTACTCCCTGGTACATTTTTACATTATTCCCGATAATAGTGGTTTCTCCTATCACTATCCCGGTTCCATGGTCTATTGAGAACGGAATGCCTATCCTGGCTCCGGGGTGAATGTCTATACCTGTCTTTGCATGGGCATACTCGGTTATCATCCTAGGTATTATCGGAATACCAAATCCATGGAGGATATGGGCTATCCGGTAGCAGAATATTGCAAAAAAACCAGGGTAAATCGCTATAACCTCCTCAATCTCTTTTGCTGCGGGATCAGAATCAAGAATGAATTGCGCATCACGAAGAAGCTGGCTTTTTACAGATATCAGAGCATCGGTGAATTCCTTTTTTATCTTTTCACGGTCTCCGTCATAATATTGCAGAACATTATTAAGGATTTGATCCAGAGAGGCTTCCTTAAAACATGCTTCGAGGCTAATTAGTTTCTCATTATGAGGAAACATTAGCCTGAAAATCTTTTTGACAGCGCTCTCTGTAATCTTTTTGTCTGGAATTATCATTTGTTTTCAGCTTAAAGCGTTTCGCAAATCATCCCTGAGATCATCAATATGTTCAAGTCCAATTGACAGTCTTATAAGATTTTCAGTAACACCTATCTTTTTCCTTAGTTCTGCAGGGAAGGCTTCATGTGTCATAATTGCAGAGTAATTCGCGAGGGATTCCACTCCTCCAAGGCTGTCAGCCAGCTGGAAGACCTTTAGCTTTCTGAAAAAGGCATTGGCTTCATTAAGTCCGCCTTTAATCTTAAATGACACTATTCCTCCGAAACCCGACATCTGCGACTTTGCTATATCATGGCCGGGATGAGTCCTGAGGCCGGGATAAAATACTTCTTCCACCTTAGGCAGATCCTTAATGAATTCTGCAACAAGCTGAGCATTTGCTTCGTGCTGTCTCATCCTTACTGCCAGGGTTTTCACTCCCCTGAGGGTGAGCCACGAATCGAAGGGCGATGGAACAGCTCCTACTGATTTTTGTATGAGATGTATCTTCTTGTAAAGTTCCTCATCATTTAAAATAACTGCACCGCCAATTACATCTGAATGCCCGTTGATGTACTTTGTTGTGCTGTGAACCACAATGTCAGCGCCAAGTAACAGGGGTTTCTGGAAGTAGGGTGATGCAAAAGTGTTGTCGACAACTGACAGAGCCTTGTTCTTCCTGCTCAGAGCTGAAATTTTGCTTATATCAAAGATCTTTAATGTGGGATTTGTCGGTGTTTCAATCCATACCATCCGGGTATTTGGCGTGAATGAGCTTTCAATCGCTTTGAGGTCAGTGAAATCAGTAAATGTGAACCTTATGTTTAGTGGTTCAAGTAGTTGCTTAATAAGGCGATATGTTCCACCATACATGTCTTCGGGTACTATTACATGATCATCAGGGCGAAGGATCGATAATACAGCGTGTTCTGCTGCAAGTCCTGATGAAAATGATAGTCCGAACTTTCCTTCTTCCAGTGAGGCCAGACAGGCATCGAGCGCTGTTCTCGTCGGATTTCCGACTCTGGAATATTCATAACCTTTATGTTTATTAACCTCTTCCTGAGTAAACGTGGAAGTCTGATAGATAGGCACAATGGTTGCTCCCGTGGCCTTGTCGGCTTCCTGTCCGACCCAGATTGCCTTAGTTTCAAATTTCATGAATAGCTTATTTATGTTCAATATAAAATTAAACATAATTAAGACAAGAAATGTTCGTTTATCTGTCCGGAAAAAATTTCCTGTTATCCGAAGTTATTAATGGTCGGCTTTATGACCATACGACCGCCAGCCTTCGCTAAAGCTACGGCTGACAAAGCAAGACTATATAACCATACCGGCGCCGACAGTTTCATTAGTTCCTTCATCAATCAGGATCATGCTGCCGGTGATATTATTTTTCTTATATGAATCGTAAAATACAGGTTTTGAGGTTTTTATAGTTATACTTGCAATGTCATTCATCTGCACAACAATATTCTCAGTATCTTTTTCAAGTGTGTTGATATTCAGACGGTAATTCACTTTTTTAACAATACATCCGGCTTCATTGCTGTTCATCCTTATCAGATACCGTCCGCCTTCCCGGAGCGCCTGTTCATTGAACCAGCAAACCATCATATTTATATCCTGCCCTATGTCCGGAAGATCATCCGGAGCCACAAGCATGTCTCCTCTGCTTATATCTATCTGATCTTCAAGTGAGATGGCAACTGAGTCGCCTGTAATGCTTTCGGAAAGTGTTTTTCCGAACATATCAATGCTCTTAATCCTTGATTTCAGCATTGACGGAAGAGCCATTACCTCATCGCCAGGCCTGAATATGCCTCCGGCAATCCTGCCTGCATAGCCCCTGTAGTCATGGTATTCGTCAATATGCGGCCTTATAATCGTCTGCACAGGAAATCTTTTATTTTCCGGATCCTTATTTTTTTCTATTTCTATTGTTTCAATAAGCTTAAGGAAGGTTTTACCCTTGTACCAAGGCATATTTGCTGAGGATTCTACTACGTTATCCCCCAGTTTTGCGCTTATTGGAATGTACCTTGCATCAGGGATGCCAAGTTTGTTCCTCAGTATCTCAAGATCTGAAACTATCCTGTTGAATTCTTGTTCTGACCAGT
>JAKLDT010000265.1 GCA_022703405.1 Bacteroidota bacterium
GTTGCATGCAACGTCTTTACTTTTTAAGAGCGGGAAACGGGGGTCGAACCCGCGACCCTCAGCTTGGGAAGCTGATGCTCTACCACTGAGCTACTCCCGCAAAAATCCCTGCAAATTTAAATTAAAAAATGCATCTGGCAATATTGTGAATAAAATAATGTCCGCCCGAACTTCTGCTCAGTTTCTGTTACCAATAAGTGTATCTGGGATAGCAATTAGAGTAATGCCATTCTTCTTTCCCATATTACCTGAATATAGCTTCTCCGCGGCACTATTCCAGTGTTCGTGAACACCCAGGCTGCCAATGGGCTTTCCACTGTTGTCAGGATCATATACAATTCCTTCAGGCCAGTTCTTACTATCGGCTGCCTGGTGAAGATGATCATCAACTCCCGGCATATTTGGACCTTCTTCAAATACATTGTTAGCTCCATCATGCTTGTTTCTTCCGTTCCATTCAGTCCTCAGGAAGTCATAACAGACTGATTCCAGTGCTACCTGATCCTGAGAAACAAAAACAGAATTGCTCCAGTCATTATTAAAAGGAGACATGAAATATTTGACCGGCCCTCTGGTCTCATCGGCTCCACCGCCAAAAAGACCATCAGCTATAAATAATAATGTATTCTGACCGAGATATTTACTACCCATCAGATCAACAAGCACACGGTACTTCTTGTATCCTCCGTTTGAAGCTTTTCCAGCCTGTCTGGGCGACTCTTCCCACAGTGGCGCGATCAGGGCATAATGCAGATGGCTTGCACTTCTGCGGGCATGCGAACCGAAATGATTCTTTGATGTTATGCTTATCCCGGCTGAACCATGAGGCTTTAAACTGGCTACATTTATCATGTAATCAGCCTGTTCAATAATATCAAATAATTTGTCTGCCTGCTTCTTGTCAGAATAATAAAGGAGTTCCTTTTCGGTAGGTTTTATCAAGGTTCGTCCAAACTGATCAGAGAATTTATCAACATACTTTACATCAGGAAATTCAGCCTGCCAGACCGAATAATTATGCCCGAAAATATGTGAAATAGGATCGCCAACGTAAATATCCTGCTGACTTACACCGGCATTATTAACAAGCTCCTTCAGTATTTCAAGTACAACATACGGTGCAGTTTCAGTAGCAGCGCCGAAACGACCTCTGCGCTGACCAGGCTTAATGTCCTTTGACACCGTATAGGCATTTGCCTGTTCATCCTTAGACAAGGCCCAGGAGGCAGTTCCCTGATTTATTTTTATAAATACCTTCTGACCGGCAGAATATCCTTTTTTCTTCCCTGTTTTTTCTTTGTTAAATTGCCTGAACAGTGCATCCCATGCTTTATTCAGATCATTTGAACCTCCCAGTTTCTTAACAGCATCCGAAACCATTTTCCCTGTAACAGCCGCATTTGTATTGGCTTGTGTGAAATACCAGTCGTTGTTTTCGGCCTTATTCCTGCAATTCTCATTTGTTGCATCAGGATTCCATACCCAGACAACAGTACCGGGCTTAACTCCCCGGCCAGTGCCAACAGGCTTATTAGGCCCGTCCTGCGGCCCCATGGGTAAGGCTTCCTGAGATAATGAAACAGAGCTGTTGCTTGTGATATTTACTGCAGCTAGGAATATCAGCAAAGAGACCATCAGGAAAGATGAAGGTGAAAATAATTTTCTCCCACTTGTCTTCATCTTTTTAATAATATATGATAAAGAGACAAGTGAAAGCAGATACAATACAAAGCCCGACATGAAAGGAGCTGTAGCCCTGACACAGGGGTAGGAAGCTCTGGAAGGTTTTGGTATTACCCTGAAAAGAAACCAGGCTGTCGATAATATGCCCATTACAATGAGAACAATCTTTCCCGGAATTCTGATCTTTTTCAGATAATTATAAAATCTTATATACCATTGTTCAATGTTACTGTCATTCAAATCAGGTGCTGCAAACATATTACTGATTATTAACTGATTATTAAGACTAAACTAAATGAATTTTTAAATAAAAAATTCAATGCAAATTAGTCAGAAAACATCAGGGCCTGAACATTATAATGTATAAAATAAGTTAAAAATCACTGAGATTCCATTCCTTATGGAACTGACTCAGGAAATCTTCCATGTATTTATGCCTCGTTTTTGCAAGCTGCCTTGCCGTAACAGTGTTCATCAGTGACTTAAGCAAAAGTAGCTTATCATCAAAATGTCTGATAGTTGACCTTTTGTTCTCATTCTCATCAGGACTGTATATGCGGTTATTTCTGAAACCTCCGTAGTTGAAGGCCCTGGCAATGCCAATGGCACCAATTGCATCAAGCCTGTCCGCGTCCTGAATTATATCAAGCAGCACATCCTCCTTTTTTCCGGATTTATTCCTGCTGCTGAAAGAGATGTAATGCATAACATTCAATATTCTGTTGATTGAATTCTCATTAACAGTGCATTCCATCAGAAAAACTCTGAGTGTCTCCGTTTCATCAGCTGCAGTTGTTCCTGCAAACTTTGAATCGGAATAGTCATGCAGCAGGGCAGCCATTTCAACAAGGAAAGGATCTTCGAGATTCTCCCTTGAATTAATCATTCTAGCCAGATTCCTTACCCTTACTATATGCCACCAGTCATGCCCGCTGTCATAATCTTTCATCTTATTCTTTATGAATGCCTCTGTCTTCAGCAGGATATCTTCTTTGTTCATTTTACCATATTAAATTGTTAGTTGAACATACAAAATATATTTTTGCAAACAATCTATTCTTTGAAAAATGAAGGCAGCAATTATTACAATAGGAGATGAGTTGCTCATTGGCCAGACTATTGACACAAACTCAGCCTGGATAGGCTCAGAGCTCAGCAAATCGGGGTTTGATGTGTTCAGAATAACCTCAGTGCACGATAAACGAGAAGATATTCTGTACGCTCTGAATGAGGTTCTGGGAATAGCTGATGTAGTGCTCATAACAGGTGGCCTGGGACCAACAAGTGATGATATTACAAAGCCTGTATTGTGTGAATTCTTTAACACTAAGTTAGTTGAAAATCAGCAGGTTCTGGATATGATCGTTGAAATGGTTAACAGGAGAAGCAACAGGATGAATGAAAACAACCGGAGGCAGGCATGGGTACCCGAAGCATGCCGCGTTCTTACAAATGCAAAAGGAACAGCTCCGGGCATGTGGTTTGAAAAGGATGGCACAATATATATTTCAATGGCAGGTGTACCTTCTGAAATGAAATATATTATGACAGAACATGTTCTTCCGGAGCTAAACAAACGCTTCACTTCACAGGTTATAATCCATAGAAATATAATGACTTATGGAACTTATGAGGCGAAACTGGCTGAGCTACTGACAGACTTTGAGCAAGGGCTTCCTGAGAATATCAAGCTTGCCTACCTTCCTTCATCGGGGATAATTAAACTGAGACTGACCGGCCGTGGAAATGACCTGCTGGAACTCGAGAAGGAAGTTTCAAAGCAGGCTGACATACTTTACAGAACAATTCCTGAATTTATTTATGGAGAAAATGAAGATCCTCTTGAGAAAGTTACCGGGGACCTTCTAAGAAAAAAGAACCTGACAGTCTGCATGGCTGAAA
>JAKLDT010000266.1 GCA_022703405.1 Bacteroidota bacterium
TGGGTTGATTATTTTTCTGCCAGAGGGGGCAATTCAAAAACATCAATCGGGTCAAGGTATGCAGGTGATTTTTTCATCTTCACCCTGGAATGGACAGCAGACAAACTGGTCTGGAAAATAAATGACACTGAGATATTTACTCAGACTTCAGATGTCCCTCAGGAGCCAATGTATGTTTTGCTTTCCGGTGGTCTTGATAAACAAATTGCCGGCATGACATCAATGGAAGTTGACTGGATAAGGGTTTATCAGCCAAAAAAATAACAGGTTATTATATTATTAATGAACCTCTGAAGGTATCGAGAACTTAAATTCCGATCCTGAACCCTCTGTTGACTCAACCCATATTTTACCGTTGTGCTTTTCAACAAATTCCCTGCACAGCAGTAAGCCAAGGCCTGTACTTGTCTCTCCTTCTGTACCACTGCGGTTTATCTTTTCGTCTATACGGAAAATCCTTGAAACCAGGCTTGCACTCATTCCTATGCCTGTGTCCTTTACCGATACAATAACTTCCTTTTTACCTTCAGTTTGCGCATCCACAGTCACGGTGCCACCTGCGTGAGTAAATTTTATTGCATTCGAAACAAGGTTCCTTATTATTGTATGCAACATATCCTTATCAGCGAAGACTGTAATATGAGATGGCACAGAAATGACAACATTGATTTTTTTTGCATTAGCCTGGTCTGACAGGATAATGAGACTTTCCTTAAGAAGCTGTAAAAGATTCAAATTCTCAGGTTCATAAGGTATTTTCCCTCTTTGCACCCTTGACCAGTTAAGTAAATTTTCGAGTAACCTGAAAAGATTGGCGGATGAAGTCTGAATTGCGTTAAGCATGTCGCGTATTTCTTCCTTTTCAAGCTCATTTATCTGTGATGTCATTTCCTTGGTAAGCATCATCATTGCACTGAATGGGCCTCTGAGATCATGGGCTATTATTGAGAAAAACTTGTCTTTCTCGCTGTTAAGTTTAATAAGCTCCTGATTGGTCTTTTCAATTGCCTGGTTTTTCCGCATTATTTCAGAGGTCTGTTCATCAACCTTCTGCTGCAGCACTTCCTTGTCCTTTTTGAGTTTGTATACCCTGTAGTTTATATAGGAAAAAATAATTAGAACAACTAGCAACATAACAGATGCTCTGAATATGATTGTCTTATACCAGGGAGGTCTTATAACAAAAGGATAAGCCACTTCATCACTTACTATTCCGTTACTGTCAACAGCTCTAAGCCTGAAAATGTAAGATCCGTGCTGAAGATTTCCATAGGATACTTCGGTGCGTTCAGTTGGCAGGTTCCAGTTTTGTTCAAAACCATCAAGCTTCTGCTGATACCTTATCTTGCTGTTGTTCCTGAGTGAGACAGAGATATAGTTGAAAGTAAGATAATTGTTGTCGTGCTTAAGGCTTAGGTTAACAGGTATTGCATTCCATTCAGATAAATCATCAAACCTGAAATCTCCCACTCTTACTCCGTTATGCAGAATTATCGAAGTGTCCCTTTTTCCAAGCAGCTCTGTCCATGGTATTTTTTCATTGAACAGGCTGATCCCGGTAATTGCCAGATTTTGTGCTGATGATCCGGGCTTTTCACCCTCCCCGTGATATAAGGTAAGCCTGTCATTTGTTCCAATAAGAATTTTTTTATCACTGGTTTCAGCAATTGCTCCGACGTTACAGGTAATTCCGGTAAAACCATCTTCATAGGAATAAGCTTTGAAAGCGGGATTTGCAATCAGCTCATTCTCATTTTTAAGAGTTGCAGAATCAATAATTGCAGGACCTGACCTGGTTCCCATCCAGATATCACTGTTGGAATTTTGAAAAAGGCTCATAATATACCACCCCGACGTTTGATTGTTTGCGGAAACATGCAAAAAATTTGTTCCGTCATACCTGACTACACCGGACCCTCCTGTGCCGAACCAGAGATTGCCTTCATTATCCTGCATTATGCTGTAGATAAGATCATTAATAAACCCCGTCTTTGTCGAAAACTGAGTGAAGCGGCCGTTTTCAAGCATCGAAAGGCCTCCATTTACTGTACCTATCCAAAGCCTGCCTTTCCTGTCTTCAAGTACAGACAGCAGAGCATTGCTCGAAAGTCCCTGGCTTTTTGAGTAGTTATAGAAATTTTCGCCATCAAATTTCGACATACCTGATCCATAGGATGCAAACCACAGATTCCCTGAGCTGTCTTCTGTTATTCTTCTGATTGTATCACTGCACAAGCCCTGGCTGCGTTTATATGTCATGAACCTTTTCCCGTCAAATACCGAAGCTCCTCCCCCGTCAGTCCCGAACCAGATCCTTCCCTTCCTGTCCTTGATTATTGAATAGATACGCCCGTTAAGCAATCCGTCCCGGCTGTCATAATAACTGAAATAACGGCGGCTCATTCCATTTTCTGTTCTTGTATTAATGCGGGTTACAAAGCCTCCGTAAGTTCCCAGCCAGAGATCACCGTTATCATCCTCCAGAATTGCCATCACCCTGCTGTTGCGCAATCCTTCATTTGATGTCAGGTGGGTAAACAGTCTTCCGTCATACCGGGCAAGACCTGCACCGCGTGTGCCAAACCACAGGTTGCCGTTATTATCTATTAATGAACATCTTATCATATTGCTCGGAAGACCATTTGTTTCGGTATAGTGAATAAAAAAATCCCCGTTAAAGACGGAAAGGCCTGCCTGTTCTGTTCCTATCCAAAGGCTCCCGGAATTATCCTGGGCAATTGTCCGGACTTGTTCATCACCTGAGTCCTGAGTCCGCTTTAAAGGGTAGGAAATAAAATTTTCACCATCATACTTCAAAAGTGCATACCTTGAACTTCCCAGCCAGATATTATCAGCCCTGTCGCGGAAAAGGCTTAATACGTTATTTTTTGGCAGCCCTTCACTCTCAGAGATATTGGTAAATGATTTGCCGTCAAAGATAGAGATGCCACCGCTGTTTGTGGAGATCCAGATTCTTCCTGTCCTGTCCTGTATAATCGAACGTATATAATTCTGAACCAATCCGTTGTCAGTAGTAAAGTTAATGAATGATTGTCCGTCATAAACAGATAGTCCTCCTGCAGTACCGAACCACATCCTCCCCTCTTTATCCTCATAAATTACATTTACAACGCTGTGCAATAATCCGTTCTTATCTGTATAGCTGTAAAGGTATTTGCCATCGAATTTCATCACACCGCCACCAAAACTGCCAAACCATATATTATCTTTGGAATCAACAAACACATTAAGTATCAGGTTATTATTCAGTCCCTGATCTTTTGTGTAGTGCGAAAAATATTTACCGTCATATTTTGTCAGGCCGTCATCAGTTCCAAGCCAGAGGCAGCCCTTTCTGTCCTGTGCCATGCTTCTCACCTGATCGTGCCTGAGTCCCTGCAACCTGCTGTAGCTGCTGAAATTCATGGGATTTATTTCCTTTGAGTATGCATCCCTTGCAAGTACTGCTTCAGGTGCCTTACATAAAACCTTTATTTCATCAGCTTTCACTGTATCTGGAAAGAGAATTCCATTCTGACCCGGGAAAATTTTTCC
>JAKLDT010000267.1 GCA_022703405.1 Bacteroidota bacterium
TTTTTATCATAGTAGTTAATCATGTATCCCTTTGACGGGTATACTGAAAATCCATTGTTCTCAAGGAGTACAGTGAATAATCTTTCATCATCGTGCTTATGATAGGTGCATAGAGCTATCCTGAAGGGCTTCCCGGAGGCGAATATTCGTCTGCATCCATTCAGAACAGTCTCTTCAGCTCCGTCAACATCTATTTTAAGAAAGGAGAGATCCTTTTTCTGTTCGTAAAAATCATCGAGGGAGACATGCGACTCATCATTGTGGTCAGCAGCATATTTATTTATTATCTCGACCTTATCTTTCCAGGGTTCGAAAGTTGCCCTGAGCGCTTCATCCCATTCCCTGTCGTATTCAAAGAGATAGATCTTTTTTACTCTTTCTATTACCGACAGGCTGAAATTACCCTCGGCAGCTCCGATATCGGCAATAACATCACTGCTGCCCACATCAAACGACTCAGTTAAATAGCGGTGAGGACTTTTCAGATCCTGTTCCCTCGAAAGGTCGGAATATGCACGCTGTATTCTTTTTACACCCCAGCGTTTTTTGAAGTATAGCTTTTTTCCATCCTGAAGCACATAGCGCATCCCTTTCACATCATCAAAGAACACCTCAATCTTGTCTGCTGAATAGTTATCATGAAAAGGATAGGGGAAGATCCTTACTTCATTTGTCTGAAGATAATCAAGAAGCTCTTTTTTCTCATCATCTCCCTGATTATCAGGAGTTGATGAAAGTAATGAAATGATCTTTTTCCTTAGCGATCTCTTCAGGAGACAGGTTCTTACAGGTTTTGGAACCAGTAAGCGGTAGAACTGAAATAATGCTTTATTCATAATAATTACTTTCAGGTTTACCCCCTTCCCGGGGGGGTGTCTAAAAAGAATTTTCTTATCCCCTTGGGGGAAAACACAAAAGGGGGTTGTTTTCCAGCGATTTCTATTTTATTACTCCAAGTTCTTTTCCGGTTTTCTCAAAGGCTTTCAGAGCCTTGTCGAGATGTTCCTTCTCATGGGCAGCAGACAGCTGTACCCTTATCCTTGCCTGCCCTTTTGGAACTACAGGATAATAGAAGCCGATAACATAAATTCCTTCTTCAAGGAGCTTAGCTGCAAAATCCTGTGATAGTTTTGCATCGTACAGCATTACGGCGCATATAGCTGATTTAGTTGGTTTTATATCAAAGCCTGCTTTTTGCATCCTGTCAATGAAATACTCTGCATTACTGTGAAGCTTATCCTGCAGGGTATTTGTTTCCGTCATCATCTCAACCATTTTAATTCCTGCCGCTGCAACAAGTGGAGGAATTGAATTTGAGAAGAGATATGGCCTCGATCTCTGGCGCAGCAACTCAATTATTTCCTTTTTACCTGTAGTGAAACCGCCTATTGCTCCACCGAATGATTTGCCAAGAGTTCCGGTTATGATTTCTATTTTGCCTTTGAGATCATGCAGTTCAGTCACACCCCTTCCTGTTTTTCCCACAACACCTGCAGAGTGCGATTCATCCACCATTATCATGGCATTGTATTTCCCGGCCAGCTCATAAATCCTGTCCAGCGGCGCCACATTGCCATCCATCGAAAACACACCGTCAGTGACAATGAGTCTGAATCTGTTATTCTGTGCGGCTTTCAGTTGTTCCTCCAGGTCGGTCATGTCGGCATTGTTATACCTGTAACGCTGTGCCTTGCAAAGTCTTACTCCGTCAATTATTGAGGCATGGTTGAGTGAATCGGAGATAATGGCATCTTCTTCGCCCAGCAAAGGTTCAAACACACCTCCGTTAGCATCAAAGCAGGCCGCATAGAGAATTGTATCCTCGGTATGAAAGAATTCTGCTATTTTCTTTTCAAGTTCCTTATGAAGGTCAGTTGTTCCACAGATAAAGCGGACTGAAGACATACCGTATCCGTGATTATCAAGGGCTTTTTTTGCAGCGTCAATAAGCGCTTTGTTATTCGACAGCCCAAGGTAGTTGTTTGCACAGAAATTAAGGACCTTCTGACCTGTATTCAGCTCTATTTCAGCTCCCTGCGGAGAAACAATTATTCGTTCATTTTTATAAAGTCCGGCTTCTCTTATCTCACTAAGAGTCTTATCAAGATGCTCCTTGTAATTTTTGTACATATCAAATAAGTATTAAGTTTTCTTAGTGTCTCTTAGTGTCTTGGAGTCTTGGTGGCATTTTTATTAAATTCCTGCCACCAGGGCACAAAGGCACAAAGTTTCACAAAGGATTTTGTTATTCCCAGTTGAGTATTACTTTACCGCAATTTCCCTCCTCCATTGCGTCGAAGCCCTTCTGGAAGTCATCGATATGGAAGCGGTGGGTTATTACAGGGTCGAGGTTTATGCCTCCGATTATCATCTGTTCCATTTTATACCAGGTCTCCCACATTTCACGTCCATAGATTCCCTTAAGTGTTATTGCCTTGAATATTATATCACTCCATGGCACTTCGAAATTTGAAGGCAGTATTCCGAGAAGTGAAATACTTGAACCGTTGTACATATTGGAGATCATTTCAGTGAATGCTTTTGGTGATCCTGACATCTCGAGTCCGACATCAAAGCCTCTCATGTGAAGTTTTTTAACAGCATCTGCAATCTTCTCGCCCTTCGACGGGTTTACTGTGATTGTAGCGCCCATTTTTTTTGCTATTTCAAGCCTGTAATCACTCAGGTCGCTGGCAACAATGAACCTTGCTCCTGCGAATTTTGCTATTGCCACTGCCATACTGCCAATGAGCCCTGATCCGGTTATAAGCACGTCTTCGCCAAGCAGGGGGAATGAAAGTGCCGTATGTGTTGCATTCCCGAAGGGATCCATAATTGCAGCCCAGTCATCGGGGATCCGGTGATCGAGAGGAATGACGTTCATCTCAGGTATCCTCACATACTCGGCAAAAGATCCATCTGTATTGACACCTATCCCTATTGTATTTTCGCATACATGTTCTTTTCCTCTCCTGCAGTTACGGCAATGTCCGCATGCCAGGTGACCTTCTCCCGTGACTCTGTCTCCGGGCCGTATGTTCTTCACACCGGCGCCAACCTTATCGATATAGCCCATATACTCATGGCCAATGATCATCGGGGTTTTAATTGTCCTCTGTGCCCAGGGATCCCATTCATAAATATGAAGGTCCGTGCCGCAAATAGCTGATTTTTTGACTTTTACAATCACGTCATTAATGCCGGGTTCTGGCACGGGAACTTCCTGCATCCATAAACCTTTCTCAGGTCTGGCTTTTACAAGCGCTTTCATAGTTTTCATAGCAGACAAAATAAAATGCTAAATTAACACATTTCAGGCTTATAAATCCTGATAATAGTTAATGTATTGTTTGTTATCCGCTTTGCCTATCTTTGCACATTATTATTCAACATTAAAGAAATTATGTCAGAAGTAAGGGTTCGTTTTGCTCCCAGTCCCACAGGTCCGTTACATATCGGAGGTGTACGTACAGCCTTGTATAATTACCTCTTTGCAAAGAAGCATAATGGCACCTTTATACTCAGAATTGAGGATACAGATCAGACAAGGTTTGT
>JAKLDT010000268.1 GCA_022703405.1 Bacteroidota bacterium
GTTTTCCAAGATAGCTCAGTCTGCCTTTGTTTAATACTGCAACCTGGTTGCATGAGCTTGATATATCCTCAATGATATGGGTTGAAAAGATGACAACCCTTTCACGACTAAGCTCAACAAGAAGGTTTCTGAACCTTATCCTTTCACGAGGGTCGAGTCCTGCTGTCGGTTCATCAACAACAAGGATCCTTGGAAGGTGAAGCAGGATCAGTGCTATTCCCATTCTCTGTTTCATGCCTCCGGAATATGATCCGATTTTCTCATATCTCCGGTCCTCCATGTGCACTGCATTAAGCACATAGCTGACTCTTTCCTCACGGATTCTTACATCTGTGATGTTCTTGAGAATCGCCTGATAATTAAGATATTCATCGGCAGTCATGTTTTCGTAGCTTCCGAATTCCTGTGGAAGGTAGCCGATAAGTCCCTGCAGTTCCTCTCTCATTTTCATTGTGTCGAGGCCGTTGATCCACACTTTGCCGTAGCTTTGCCCGAGGATTCCGCATATAATCCTCATGAGCGTGGTTTTTCCTGCTCCGTTTGGTCCAAGCAGGCCAAACATACCATTTCCTATTTCAAGCGATACACAGCTGAGCGCCTTGAACGGTTTTTTCTTTTTACCTATAAGCGGGACTGAGGACACGAACCTGAAAATGATCTTTCTTATGTTTCTGAACCTGCCCTCAAGCCTGTAAATATCAATATCTTCAACTGATAGCCTCTGTCCGGTCCTGTAAATGAAAAGCAATGTAAACCAGATAAATCCAAGGATCAGTACAACAGCTATATTGTTCCATTCAAGCTGAAGCCAGACAAGGATAAAAAGAGGGATCAGCCAGAAGAAGGTAAAATCAGTGGCTTTAATAATACCGGGTACAATTTTGCTGCCATTCTTCCTGCTGAAGTTTGTAATGAATTTTTGGAGCGGACTCCAGATATAAAGCAGGTAAAACCATGTGATTATTGTAAATGCAAATACCCAGAATCCCTTGTTGAGATAGAAGAATGTAAAGTAAATCAGGAAGAAGAGAAGCGGTAGCTGCCAGATATATCCTCCCAGGTCGCTTAATGATCTGTAATCCTTTTCGAGGCCGAGCCTTTTTCTGATCCTCCCACCGGCATTCCATTCTCTTCTCCAGCGGCTTTCACGCTCATAGATCTTTACAAGGCTCTGGATCTTTATTTTTATGTTTTCCTCAGGGGGAATGACAGTAATTCTTGCCTTCCTCAGGCTGTTAATTAAGAACCATGTTGTTGCAGGGATAAGAATGACAGACAGGATAGTGAGGATCAGTTTCCATACGAATCTGTCAATGTTGGTGTATATCAGAAAGATAAGCATTGCTAATACAAGGAGCTGTACAGCTTTTATTCTCAAGTTCAGGGAGTAGATCCATTTAAGTGCATTTTCGAGGCCTGTGTAGAATGAAGGTATGAAGACCAGTGTGAGTAAAGTGCTGAGAGTCAGTCCACCTATAACTGTTATGGCAAATGTGGCTCCGATAACGGAAACATACTCAGCCTCACCCATTGCAAGCGGCACAAGGGCAACAACTGTCGTTGCCGCCGTTATCATTATTGGCCTCAGCCTGGCCATGCCAGCCATCATCAGCGCCCTGTGCGATCTGTATCCTCTCTTTCGTAAAATATTTGTATAATCAATAAGTATTATGCCGTTGTTCACAACAACTCCCAGAAGGATCAGAAAGCCTGTCAGGGTGTTGGCGTTCAAAAGGGAATTATTTGTCAGAATAAGGGCAATAAGTGATCCGAGGGCTGCCAGGGGAATGCTGAACATAAGTACAACAGGTGTTACAAGTGACTCAAATACAGCGGCAAGGATCATATAAATCAGAAGGAATGCTATTCCTATCAGGTAATAAAAATCCTGTAGCTGGTTATCCTCATACACCAATTCCACAGCAATACCGGGAGGAATAGCCATGCCTGCAACTATCGATTCCACCTCGGATCTTGCTCCTTCGAGCAGGTCCTTGTTATCTTTGATCTCTTCATTGAAGGAATATGTCAAAGTGATTCTTTTCTCCTGGTTCTCCCTGTGGATATTGCCTGAACCTGAAGAGAATACAATATCGGCAAGTTCCTCCATTTCGATAAGCATTCCATTATTCCCTGAAACTTCAAGTTGTCTGAGATCATCAATTGTCTTTTCTTTCTCTGCCTGTTTCAGTGTGTCACCTGAGTACTTTATAATAATATCATAGCTCTCGGTTCCCTGGCGGAATTTAACCCCAGAGGCATATTCATTGCCAAAGGTTGTCAGAGCTGCTGAAAGATTTAATAGACTGATATTGTTCCTGCTCATGTAATCGAGGTCGAACAGGAGCCTGACCTCCGGCTTATTATCCTGAACATTCAGGCTGCTGCTTTTAATTGTAGTAAGCTTGTCGGCATATTCCTTTATATCATTGGCCAGGTTGTTCATTTTACCGAAATCCTGACCCTTTATAATTATGCTCTCTTTTTTTGATCCAAGTCCCATCAGGTTCATGAATTCATCACCCGGATTATTGCTCTCTCCTCCTCCGCCTCCCGGTGTGAAGCCGCCTCCTGTTGATAGTTCATCCATACTGATCTCTGCAGAAGGAATATTCTTTACCTTTTCCGAAATGTCATTTTTGATTTCAGGCAGAGACCTTTTACTTTCTTTGTTCCAGTCTTTTTTCAGGTTAACGGTTACAGTAGCCTGTTCCTCTTCAATCCTGCTGATTACATCCTCTTTTTCAGATATGTTTGAAAGCCTTGATTCAATTTCGCTTACAACAGCATCCGTTTTTTCAATTGTCGATCCGCCGGGCATTGTAACAGACAGTCTGAATGTCGGCGCTTCAACTTCCTCAGTAGAACTGATGCTCAATGTAAGACTTATAAGCAGGGCTGTGAAGAAAACAACAAGTGTCCCTATTATTGTTGATGCGGGATTCCTCATTCCGGCTTTCAGAAGAAGGTAATAAGCCTGGATAATCCTGTCGTGTATTGACAATTTTCTGAAAATATCAGAAGATGCTCCTGAATGTCTTCCTAAGAGACCGTATGTTGCCATCGGGATGAAGAACATGGCAACAATCAGGGATATCGTCAGGGTGGAGATTATTGAAACCCCTATGTTCTTTCCGATAATCCTTACCATGAAGTTATCGGAGAAAATGAAGGGGAGGAATACAATAAGAGTTGTTAATGTTGAAGCAAATACTGAACGCCATACTTCCGCAGTTCCCTGTTTAACAGCCTTTTCCGCCGGGAATCCCGTGCCGGATAAACGGTAAATGTTCTCAAGTACCACAACCGAATTATCGACAAGCATACCTATTGCAAGCGCTACCCCGATAAGTGTGAGACTGTTTACAGAGATATCATAGGCATAGAAGAAATTGAATGCAGAAAAAACAGATACTGGTATTGAGATTGCAATTATTGTCACCAGCCTGATGTTACGAAGGAAAATCCACAGTATCAGAACAGCAAGCAAGCCTCCTGAAATGGCAAGGCTGATGATCTGATCAATATTCTTCTCCATTATTTCAGC
>JAKLDT010000269.1 GCA_022703405.1 Bacteroidota bacterium
TATTACAGTAATAATTGGCAGGCTTGTTTTGCCCTTACCCGAAAAAGATTATTTTTGCAGCGGATTTTGAGGTTCTTTATAGATGATAAGCAGAAGATTACTACGCATTAAAGCCCTTATGGCTCTCTATGCCTTTAACCGCCGGGAAGACGATAACCTTCCTGTGGCTGAAAAGGAATTATTGTTCAGTATATCAAAAACATACGATCTTTATCATTACCTGTTGCTTCTGATAACCGATATTGCTGATATTGCTGTTGAAAAGATTGATCAGGCACTTCAGAAGCGAATGCCAACCAGTGAGGATTTGAATCCCAGACGTAGATTCATTGATAACAAGGTAATAGATCAGCTGAGGAAAAACAAGGCGCTTAATGCTTATTTGGCAAATAAGAAACTATCATGGGTCAGCTATCCGCACATACCGCGTATACTGTACAATAAACTGATTGCATGGGACGCATATAACGAGTATATGAGTTCTGATGTGCACAATTATCAGTCGGACAGGAAGTTTGTAATCAGAATGGTTACAGAGCTCTTTGCTGCATCCGAAGATCTCAACTCAAACCTTGAGGAGCAGAGCATTTACTGGAATGACGACATGGAATACATAACTGCCATGGTTGAGAAGACTTTGAAGAAATTTAAGCCGGAGTCAGGTGAGAATGTCTCTCTTCTTCCCTTGTATAAAAACGAGGAGGACGAGCAGTTCGTCAGGATTCTTTTCTCAAAGTCTGTAATTCATACAAAGAAATGC
The DNA here is from genome assembly GCA_022703405.1 of Bacteroidota bacterium. GTDB lineage: Bacteria > Bacteroidota > Bacteroidia > Bacteroidales > VadinHA17 > LD21. The sequence continues at coordinate 761 of JAKLDT010000269.1, forward strand.
TCGGAGCTTATTGATAAGAACACGACAAACTGGGAGGTTGAAAGAATAGCCCTGATGGATATTATGGTTATGCAGCTTGCTATTACTGAGATTCTCGAATTTCCGGAGATACCGGTAAAAGTTACACTTAACGAATACATTGAAATAGCAAAGTATTACTGTACTTCCAAAAGCAGTACTTTTGTAAATGGTATTCTCGACAATATAGTTAAAGAAATGCGCGAGGAAGGCCTTTTTACAAAGTTCGGCAGGGGACTTGTCGGCGAGAATTATTCAGAATGACAAGACAGAAGATGAAGAACCTTTTTGTAATAAATATGATTATTCCTGTTCTGTTCCTGGCGTGTTCACAAAGGTCAGGAAATACCGTGGCAGAATCAACAGGCAGTTCTGATACGGGCAAAGCTGTTCTTGAGTTCAGGGAATACGAACACAGCTTTGGCAAGGTGGAAGAAGGTGAAAAGGTTGCCTATGTCTTTAATTTTATCAACAAGGGAACAGGAAACCTTGTTATACAGTCAGCCACTACAACTTGCGGATGTACAGTTTCAAAATATAACCGTAAACCTGTTGCCCCGGGCAGGGAAGGTACCCTGGAAGTGCTTTTTGATACTTCCGGAAGGAACGGATTACAGACAAAAACTGTAACAGTGAAATCTAATGCCACTGTGCCTGTAGTTATCCTGAAGATTACTGCTGAGGTTGAACCTGAAAAATAATAAAACAATTAATTAATATTAAAACAATGATTATGAATAATTTAGCATTTGTATTTCTTACCGGTCAGCCGGCCGGTGCTCCCGGACAGGCAAACCCTCTTGTTACCTTCCTCCCTCTTATTCTTGTATTTGTGGTATTCTATTTCTTTATGATCAGGCCTCAGATGAAGAAACAGAAGGAGATGAATACTTACAGAAGCTCACTCAAGAAAGGTGACAAGGTTGTCACAACAGGCGGAATCTATGGCAGGGTTTTCGAAGTAAAGGATAACCATATTATGATGGAAGTAGGCGGTGATGTAAGACTGAAAGTTGACAAGAACGCAGTTCTTAAAGATCCGACAGTTGACGATCAGGCTTAAGATGCTTTCTATTGCATTCTGAGGTCTTAACATGCGAGATCAATGGAAAAAAATAAGGGCAGAAGGATAGGTGTAATAAACAGGGATGTTGCTGTTTTTACCTTTTTCCTTCTCCTCTCATTTGTTCTGTGGTACCTAAATTACCTGGGGAAAGAAACAGAAGCCGACATAAGGCTTCCCCTTAAAATTGTCAATATCCCAAACGGACGGGTTTTATCGGGTGAAATTCCACCAAAGGTTAGCATTACACTGAAGGGTACCGGATTCTCGATTATGAAACTTAAGTACCCGGGTAATAAGGCCTCAGTGACAGTTGATCTTTCAAGGGTATTATATAAAAGAGTTCCGGAAAGTAAAAGTCCTGATTATTACATTGTTACGTCGGGATTGTTAAAAACGCTCACTTTGCAGCTCCGTTCAGGTTGTGACGTGACGTCGGTGAGGCCCGACACACTTTTTTTTACAATGAAAAGGGCTGAGATAAAAGCCCCTTCAAAATAAGGATCATTTATATCATTAAAGAAGCCCGTCAATGACTGACCCAGGCGAAAAAAGGATATTAAAACTCGGTGTGACCGGCGGAATAGGAAGTGGAAAAACTTCTGTGTGCAGGGTTTTCAGTGTGCTGGGTATTCCGGTTTTTTCTGCTGACAATGAAGCAAGGGAGGTAATGGATATTGATACAAGCATAATGCTGAGAATAAATACAATAACCGGGAAAAACCTCTACAGCTCCGGAAGCCTTGACAGGTCTGAGCTTGCAAAGCTTATATTCAATAACAGCAGGCTTCTTGAAAAGGTAAATTCACTTGTACATCCTGTTGTCTTCAGCCGCTTCAGGGAATGGGTCAAAAGACAGGATGCACCTTATGTGATAATGGAAGCCGCCATACTTTTTGAAAGCGGCGCAGATAAAATTGTCGACAGGATTATGACTGTTGTCGCTCCTGTGGAACAAAGAATTGAAAGGGTTATCAGGCGTAACATGCTTACAAGCGATCAGGTCATGGAAAGAATGAGGAACCAGCTTGATGATGAAATCCGCATTCAACGTTCTGATTATGTTGTTCGTAATTCTGAAAATGACATGATAATACCGGCAATTCTTAAGATTCACGGGGAATTACTTCAACAGGTTAACAAAAGCAACTGAATATTATGTTTGGAAAATGGCTGGGCGGCGGACTGGGCTTTGTAATGGGCGGACCTATCGGGGGACTGCTCGGATTTATTGTTGGTTCTGTAATCGACAGTACTACAGATAGTTCATCGGTCAGCACTCAGCGGAAAGCAAGAACTTCCCAGGGTGATTTCGGTGTAAGCCTTCTTGTTCTTGTGGCTGCTGTAATGAAAGCTGACGGGAAGGTTGTCAAATCAGAACTCGACTATGTCAAGCAGTTCTTTGTCAGACAGTTTGGAAATGAAGCTGCAAAAGAAGCCGTACTTATGCTTAAGGATATCCTGAAGCAGGACATCCTTGTCAGGGATATATGCATCCAGATCAGCCATAATATGGATTACTCTTCAAGGCTTCAGCTTTTACACCTGCTGTTCAATGTGTCCCTTGCTGACGGATCAATAAATAAGGCTGAGTCGGACCTTATTGAAAAAATCTCAGGTGCACTTGGCATATCAAACAACGATTTTGTTTCAATTAGGAATATGTTC
>JAKLDT010000027.1 GCA_022703405.1 Bacteroidota bacterium
ATGTTAATTATTGCTGTCATTCTTCAGATTTTCAGTTAGTGGGGCTGAAAAGAAAAAAACTTTGCCATCTTTGTACAAGCTTATGTTTAATATGAAAAAATAGTATACAAAATGAAAAAAGCAGGCACCTTACTTATCCTTCTTGCTCTGGCATTTGTTTTCAGGAGCTGTGGAAATTCATCAGATCCAACCACATGGAATGAGGATCAGATCAACAAATGGTTTGAAGAATCAGCTTACCTGAATGGCTGGTCGGTAAAACCTGATGTTTCAGTGAACAAAAGGGAATTTGCCATAGCTTACAATAAAAACAAGGAGAGGTGGGATAAGGCTTTTGCTTTCCTGAAGAACACCGATCTTGCTTCACTTGAAGCCAAACGTCACGACATTGACGGCGATAATGTATATGCGATTGTAAGTGAATCGGTTACGAAGAATCCTGAGGATGCAAAATTTGAAGCGCACAAAAGGTATGCAGATATACAGCACCTTATAAGCGGTTCTGAGCTTATGAGCGTTACTCCCGTGACAAAAAAAGGAGAGGTGCTGAGCCCTTATGATGAAACAAAGGATCTTGAGTTCATGACAGTATCAGAGAGTTCCGATTATATAGGCACACCTGATAATTTTTTACTGTTTTTCCCGTCTGAACTGCACCGTCCGGGTGTAAAAGTTGGTGAAAACGCTCCAGTGAAGAAGATTGTGGTCAAAGTAAAACTTTAGTCACGGTTTAATTTGCTTAATGGCAGCATTATTGGCTAAGGCGCTGTATAAGTGACTGATGCTACAGTAGTGTTGCCATCAGCTCTGTTTATTGCAATTGAACAAAGGGCAATTTATTCCGTTAATTAGTTGTTTAAGCATTTTTGATGACAACATTATTTGATCTGGCTGAAGGCGAAGAGGGGATAATTCTGAAGATAAAAGGAAGGGGACAGTTCAGGCAGCGGCTCTCAGAAATGGGTTTTGTTGTCGGGAAGAAAGTTCAGGTTATACGGAAGGCCCCCCTTGGTGATCCCATTGAGTATAAAATAATGGGCTACCATGTCTCACTCAGAAACAGTGAAGCCAGCCTTATTGAGGTTGACAGGAATGGAACTGCCCGTGAATTCAGTAATTCCGGTGTACTGATTTCTGAAGACAATAAGGATGCCTGGGTAGAGAAATCAAAGCATATACAGATAGCTCTTGTCGGTAATCCCAACTCGGGAAAGACAACACTTTTCAATTATGCTTCCGGCTCAAAAGAAAAGACAGCAAATTACGCGGGAGTCACAATTGACTCAAAAGAAGCCAGTTACAGGCAGTCGGGCTATGCATTTTCTCTTGTCGACCTTCCAGGGACTTACTCCTTAAAGAGCTATTCTCCTGAAGAAATATATGTCAGGAACTATATTTTCGACAACAAGCCTGATATCATAATAAATATTGTTGATGCCTCAAATCTTGAGCGCAATCTTTATCTGACAACCCAGCTCATTGACATGGGTGTTCAGATTGTGATTGCCCTTAATATGTATGATGAGCTTGAGAAGAAAGGTGATGAGCTTAATTATGAGGCACTTGGTAGTCTTTTAGGTATTCCGGTTATCCCGACAGTGAGTTCAAGGGGGAAAGGGATACGAGAGCTTTTTGAAAAGGTCATCGCGGTTTACGAAAACAGGGAACCTGTTGTAAGGCATATTCATATAAATTATGGCACTGAAATAGAGAATGCTATCTGTGCAATTCAGTCTCGTATAAAAGTCGAGGATAACAGTAATTTCACAAACATTATATCATCAAGGTATCTTGCGCTTGAACTGCTTGAAAATGACAAGGAATACTCGGTGAACATAACACGATGTTCAAACTCTGCCGAGATTATAAGTGTTGCCGGCAAAGAATATTCACGGCTTGAAAAGCTTTACTCTGAACCTATGGAGACCGTAATAACTGATCTCCGATATGGTTTTATTTCAGGCGCTTTGAAGGAAACGCTCAGGTTCAGCAAGCAGGAAAAGCTAAGCAAAACAAGGCTGCTGGACCGTTATCTTACACATAAATACCTTGGTTTTCCTGTTTTCCTGCTGTTCATGTGGATTACATTTTTTACAACATTCAGACTGGGCGATTATCCGAAGAGCTGGATGGAGCAGGGATTTACAGCGCTTTCAGAACTGGTGACCTCTTCAATGGCCGAAAGTATCCTCAGGGATTTCATTGTGGGTGGGATCATAGGCGGAGTGGGAGGGGTGCTAGTCTTTCTTCCCAATATTATTATTCTGTTCCTTTTCATTTCTTTTATGGAGGATTCGGGGTACATGGCAAGGGCAGTGTTCATTATGGATAAGGTGATGCACAGGATAGGATTGCATGGTAAGTCATTTATTCCCCTGTTCATGGGCTTCGGATGCAATGTGCCTGCAATAATGGCGACAAGGATAATTGAAAGCCGCCGCGACAGGATGATAACAATGCTTATCACCCCCTTCATGTCGTGCAGCGCCAGGTTGCCGGTCTATATCCTGTTTATAAGTGCATTTTTTGCAAAAAACCAGGGAATGGTGCTTTTCCTGCTCTATATTCTTGGTGCTTTATTTGCAGTTTTATCGGCCCTGTTTCTGAGAAAAGTCTTTTTCAAAACTGTCGAGATCCCGTTCGTGATGGAGCTGCCGCCATACAGGGTGCCAACATTAAGAAGTGTACTTAAGCATGTATTGTTTCGTACAGGCCTGTATATCAAAAAAATAGGAGGAATTGTCTTTATTGCTTCAATAATTGTATGGGTTCTGAGCACTTTTCCGCGATCAGTTGAACTATCACGAGACTATCAGTCACAACATGCTGAAATTGAGAAGCTAAGTATCGGAGATAAGGAGAAGGAATCAGCGAAGCAGCTTTTAATGCTTGAAGAAGCGAATGAGAGACAATCGAAATCCTTTATGGGTATTATCGGAAAATCGATTGAACCTGTTATGCAGCCTCTCGGTTTTGACTGGCGGCTGACTGTAGCAATAATTTCTGGAATAGCGGCAAAGGAAGTTGTTGTAAGCACACTTGGCGTTCTGTTTCAGCAGGATCCCTCAGCTGGTTCTGCCTCTCTTGTAGAAAAAATACAGACTCAGAAAAATGCTGAAGGAAAGCCATTGTTCAATCCGGTAATGGCATTTTCCTTTATGCTGTTCATACTCACATATTTCCCGTGCATTGGAGTGGTAGCTGCAATACGCAGGGAATCAGGAAGCTGGAAATGGGCAACCTTTGTTGTAGTTTACACAACAACTATAGCGTGGCTGCTTTCATTTACTTTCTTTCAGATTGGCAGTCTCCTGTTTATCTGATTTAATGCCGGCTGCCTGCTCAAGCATTTCAATAGCCTTGTAAAGCACTCCTGCCTCACCCCTGAATGTGCCTGAGCCCTTTGGCTTATTGTCGACAGTGTACCATTCAAAGAAACCATTATTGTCCTTAACCCTTTTTACCATGGGTTCAAGCTGCTCAATTGCTTCTTCAACAAAGCTATAACGGATCAGTTGTTGAATCATCCGTCCGCCAAACCAGGTCCAGTCACCGCCATTCTGGTAGCCATAGGGATACATTCCCTTGTTCCTGAAAAAGCCTTCGGGATAAGGAGGGTACATTGTAAGGCCTATTGATCCGGCGCCTGATGCCTTTACATTTTCAATCATCCTGGAAAGTGAAACTCTGATTTCCTCTTCTGAAAGCAGACCAGCCTCAATAGCGACTGCTGTTCCACCGTGGTAAAAAATCTCATTCTCATTAAAACCTTCGGGGAATGGAGAACCATTCAGATAAATATGCGGTATGAATTTATTGTTTTTCGTATCCCACAGGTGCTTTCTGCAGTTATCAATAAGTTCCTTTCTGATTGGTTCCCATTTAGTTGCGGCATCGGGTATTAACTCAATATAATTCGAAATTGCAATAATGAACATTGCATTGTCATAAATGTCAATTGAGTAATGTGTATCATCAGTCAGGAAGACTCCCCAGTCATGTTCCGGCTGGACGTCACCCCAGTCAGCTGTTGTGGCGCCCCATATAAGACCGTATTTTTCATTATACCTCTTGTGAATAAGAAAGGAAAGGGCATCTCCGAGCCGTTGCTCCACAGACTTGTCAGCTACTTTTTCCCTGAGGAATTCCTTGTCGCCGGTCATTGTTACATATTTATAAACTGCCTGAACAAGAGATGATTCCTGATCTGTTTCAACTGTGTTTTTATGCCCGGCATACCTGGGCTCAATATCTGAAAAGATATAGTCATAACCACCTTCGGTCTCTACTGCTTTCTCAGCAGGAATAAAACCATCGATAATATTTCCGTCATCGCCCTGCATTCTGAAGAATACAAGGAGGTTTTCCCTTAGAGTCTCCTTCGGATATACTTTTCCTGACAATTCAATGAAAGTGTTGTAATCCCTTATCCATACCTCCCCGTATCCGTCACCGGCATTAAAACCGGTTTTTACAACTTCAAGGGCTTTTTCCTTTACAAAGGGATAATACTGATCAGCTGTTATTCTCTCTTGCAATTCTTTATTGCCCTGCTTGCAGGCTGCAAGCAGCAGTGTTAATAAAATAACAGTAGCTGTTTGTTTCATTCCATCAATAGATTTTATTTTACCTTCTGAATATTGCTGTTGACACTGTCAGCTTCTACAGTATTACTATATTCTGATAAAAAAGTATATTCCCCAGGCTGAATCGTGTACACGGCATTTCCATCACTGAATTCACTGAAGCTTACAAAATCACTATCGTCTTCACCTGGACTGCTTACTGATACTGAGCCTGGATCAGTTGTCGGAATAAAGAGAGTGGCATAACTTCCTGCCGGAACCCTGATGCTGACAGATAACATGTCAGCAGATTTTTCCCATTTAATTCCTGCCTCACCATAGGGAGTAAGGTTGCTGTATGCCGCCATACTGATATCAGCAACAGGCTGGGGTTTAAAAATAATATGTCTGTAACCGGGCTCTGCGGGGTCAGCATTCATGCCTGACAGTTTTCTGTAGAACCATGTTAATCCGCCTCCGAACATAGGATGGTTCCTCGAGCCTTCCCCGTCCCATTTTTCCCAAGTTGTTGTAGCTCCCTGGCTTATCCACCATCCGAAACCAGGGTAGGTTTTCTGCGACATGATTCTTGCAGCAAGCTCCTGCATTCCGTTTTCAGCGAGCACCTCGAAAAGAAATTGTGTTCCGAAGATACCAGTGTCGAGGTGGTAGTCGTTCATGCTGATGTCATTTTTAAGAGCTTGAATAACAAGAGGTTTCTGGTCGTCAGGCACTCCCATTTTCAGAGCAAAGACATTGCCGCCATAAGGACCATAGCTTCCCTTTTCGCTGTCATAAAATTTACCCTGGAATGCTTTTTTTGTTTTTTCTGCCAGGTTTCTGTAGTATAATTCATCTTCATTTTTTCCAAGTGCTTTTGCAGCATCTGCTGTAAGATCCGAACATCTCCAGAGGTAAAATGTATGTACCATATCATCCGGAGGGAGTTTTGACGGAGCCACCCATTCACCCAGGTTGACCCACCTGTTTGGTTTTGATTTTTCAGGTGCCTGTGAAAACATGATACCCTTTTCATCTGTCCATATGAGCATATATTTTATATAGCCCTTCATTCCTTCATAGTTCTCAGCAAGAAGGTCTTTGTCGCCATAATGCAGGTAATATTCCCAGGGCATAATGTTAATTGCCGCACCCCATGCCACTCCTCCGCCACAGCCTCTTTGCCAGGGCGCTCCGTTTGGAACATATCCGTTATCAGGATTCTGGGCTCCAAGGATATCCTGTATCCATTTAGTATAGAAAGCTTTAGCGTCGAAGTTGTGCATTACAGTCACACAGGCAACCTGACCATCACCTGTATACGGCGATCTCTCCCGGTGAGGGCAGTCACTCGCTATGCCTCCGTGCATGTTATCGGTCTGGCTTCTCCACCATATCCTGTTAATAGTGTTGAAGAGAGTGTCAGAAGTCTCAAATTTCGCAGTGGTCTCAATATCGGTATATACTGCTTCAGCCTGAACCTGATCTGCTGATAATTCGCCGGGCCAGTTCAGCAGTTCAGCCTCCCTGAAGACAAACCAGGTAAACCTTGCAGCGTATGATTCGGGTATCCCTCCCTTCATTGTATAGGTATTCTCTCCCTGGGGGGATTCGCATCTGTATTTTATTTCAATTCTTCTCCCGCTTTCTCCTGTCACATTATTGATTTTCAGCCATCCTGATATTTCTTCATCGAAACCAACAAGGAAATGACCATCCGCAAGTTTTTCAACCTTCACGGGTTTAAGTATCTCCATAACCTTGTCAGGGGGTGACAGATGTGCCTTCATCCGGCCTTCAGGCTTTGTTCTTGGCACGGCAGTCTCCCAGGCTGAATCATCAAAACCGGGTTTTGACCATCCGTCCTGTTCAAGCCGGGCATCATAATGCTCGCCGTCATAAACAAGGTCCATAAGTATCGGACTTTTGGCAGCCTTCCAGGTATTGTCACTCACAACAAGTTCCTCACTGCCATCGTCATACTGTATTCTTATCTGGCACAGCAACCTCGGGCTGCCGTAGCCTTGTGTCCAGAATGAAGCCGGATTATAGAAGCCATTGCCCAGTATTACACCTGCAGCATTTTCTCCGGGTTTAAGCATGTCAGTAATATCATAGGCCATATACATTACACGGTATTCCCTGAAGTTATTTCCGGTCATAACAGCGATATTACCTATATCATCGCGCTTGCCATACAGCGTAATATTGGGGACAAGGACATCATCACTTACTTTCGTGCCGTTAACATACAGTTCAAAGAAACCCAGACCTGAAATAAACACTTTAGCCTTGCTGATCTTCTTGTTTACATTGAAGTTTTTCCTTAGGAGTGGAGCATTTGAAGGTAGGTTCCCGGTTGGAGTCTTGAATGGCGAAACCGACTGATTGACGCCTTTGGGATAGGGGGGAGTGGGAAGAGGATTTTCTTCCTGCCAGGGAGCACCTATCCAGCTTCCTTTCCACTCAGTTTCATTAAGGATACCCATTCCCCAGCGGGCAGCTTCGCTCCATTCAGAACAATTTCCCTTACTGTCCCATACTCTGACTTTCCACCAGCAATCCTGTCCGGATTCGGGCTCCCTGCCTGAATATCTGATATTTACCGATTGGTCTGAAAGGGTTTTCCCGCTGTTCCATAAGTCAGCCTGATCTTTTTCAAGCAGCTCAGGGCTTGATGCAGTTTTTATTTCCCATGCTGACTGTCGGGCGCCTCTTACTCCTTCAGGATATATATTGATCCATGACAGACGTGGCGATTTTATATCGACCACTGAAGGGTCTTTCATGTTTTCACAGCTGAGCCTGACCGGTTTTATCTCAGCTCTTTCAGTGCATGAAATACCGGTAATAAGATAAGCAGTAAAAATGTAAATGAGAAAGGAGAATTTTTTCATCTTTTTAGTTCTTGTGAGTAACTAAAGATAGAAAAATTCTTAAAAAGCTAAGGAGAATTTATGGTAATTGGCGCTACGCGCGTAATTCATTGTAATTTGCGCTTTGCGCGTAATTCATAGTAATTTGCGCTACGCGCGGAATTAATGGTAATTACAATGAATTATCTGATAATTTTCCCTTCCTCCATGAGGACATTATAGAAATATCCATATCCGAAATCCTTATCGAGGGCAATCTTGCCTTCAAAGGTAACTGTTTCTCCCACTGTTACTTTCTGGTCTGATGTAACTGTGAGGTCATAATTTCCTTCAGCTTCTGTTCCATCCTGGACATGAATCCAATTCCTGTCCATTATCTCTTCATTCACCTTTGTCACAACACCCTTAACCTTTATTGTTTTTCCGGAAAATGATTTTTTATCAGCCAGGAGCCTGCCTATAGTGATGCAGTCAGCACATGGTTCAAGCCTAATGTCAGCTTTTGCAACAACAGATTGTGACTGATGGGCTTTTGCAGCAACTTCATTATTCTGTGCATTGTTGTCAAAGGTTTCTTTTACGAGAGGACCTGATTTAGGACCCTTGCAGGATAGTACCAGAACGGTGATCAGAAGTATGTTTAAAATTTTTCTCATAGCAGTGAGTGTTTATAATATCATTAAATAAAACGAATCCCCTGCACCTGATTAGATGCAAAGGATTCGTATGTGAGTGTTTTTTAAAATCAGCTAATTATTTTTTTACGCGTGTCGGATCTGGATGAGCAACCTTTGCTGCATACTCGGCAAATTTGAAATCTTTATGGAAGGGGTTTTCCGGATTATGGCATGTCTTGCATACTTTTTCATCAGGAAGTATAAGTCCGTTCTTAAGAGCCAGAGCCTGGTTTTTCATAATAGCCGGTGATTTATATGCACTGCCCGGGCCATGGCATGATTCGCATGAAACACCTTCCGTTGCAAGTATGCCGCCACGCAGGTTTGCAGCAACTGCATCATAAGTTGAATGGCATTTCAGACATTTAGGTTCTTTGGTAGCGTCAGCAATACCGTTTTTCTTTGCATAATCAATAGACTTCTGATTTGCAAGAGATTTAAGAGCCTGTGAGTGAGGATCTTTTGCCCATTTGTTGTATTGCTCTCCCTTAGCAGGCTTGTTATGGCAAACCTTGCATTTGTCAGCTCCGATATATTTAAATGTCTGAGCTGAGACTGTCCCTGCTATAAGCAAAGTAAGACAGAGTACGAACAGGTTCTTCTTATTCATCATGACTTTTTAAGTTTAATTAATTCCCGTTTGGTTATAAAATCAATTACTAAAATTATACTAATTACAAATATAATGCAAAATGAATACCAGAATTTCAAAATAATGATAAAGACAACATTTGTTAATTCTTTAACATTATTTAATAACTTGAAAAATTGAGCGCTTTTTTTATAATTTTGCGGCTTCAAAATATAATCCGGTGGATCTTAAGAGCGAAATAAGCAGGCGCAGAACTTTTGCCATAATCAGTCACCCTGATGCCGGCAAGACAACTCTTACTGAGAAGCTTCTTCTTTTCGGAGGCGCAATTCAGACAGCAGGAGCTGTACGAAGCAACAAAATTAGGAAAACAACAACATCCGACTTTATGGAGATTGAAAAGCAGAGAGGAATTTCTGTTTCAACCTCTGTGATGGCTTTCGAGTATAATAACATAAGAGTTAATATTCTTGACACACCGGGGCATAAGGATTTTGCTGAAGACACTTACAGGACACTTTCGGCAGTCGATAGTGTTATTCTTGTTGTTGATTCAGTGAAGGGTGTCGAGGAGCAGACAAGGAAACTGATGGAAGTATGCCGCATGAGGCACACTCCTGTAATGATTTTTATAAACAAAATGGACCGTGAGGGTCTGCATCCCTATGATCTGCTTGATGAACTTGAAAAAGAACTCAGCATAGCCGTTTGCCCGTACACCTGGCCTATTGGAAGCGGCAAACAATTCAGGGGAGTTTATAATCTTTTCAAAAAGGAGATCCAGCTGTTTGCTCCCGATAAGAGCAGTGTCCCTGAAAGCCTTCTCTGCACAAAGGATATCCAGGACCCGCGCCTGAAGCAATATGTGGGTGAAGATCACGTTTCAAAGCTATGGGAAGAGATTGACTTTATTGGTGACTTGTATGAGACCTTTAATATTAATCTCTACCGGGAAGGTTACCTGGCCCCACTGTTTTTCGGAAGCGCCCTGAACAATTTCGGTGTACTCGAACTGCTTGAGACCTTTCTCCAGATTGCTCCCTGTCCGGGACCTGTTGAGTCTTCAGCAAGGCAGGTGATGCCCTTCGAGAAAAACCTTACAGGCTTTGTTTTTAAAATTCATGCAAACCTCGACCCCAACCACAGGGACAGAATTGCCTTTCTGAGGATATGTTCCGGCAAGTTTGAAAGAAATAAGTTCTATTTTCACACAAGAATAAAGAAGAACCTGAGATTCTCATCCCCTGCAAGCTTCATGGCCAACAGCAAGAGTATTGTTGAAGAAGCATATCCGGGCGATGTTGTTGGTTTATACGACAGCGGTAATTTCAAGATCGGCGACACTTTGACAGAGGGTGAGATGCTTCATTTTCAGGGTGTTCCAAGTTTTTCTCCTGAAATACTTAAGGAAGTTGTCAACCTCGATCCGATGAAGACAAAGCAATTGGAGAAGGGTGTGTGGCAGATGACCGATGAAGGTGTGGCCCAGTTGTTCCTTCAGCAGCCCGGTAACAGGAAGATTATAGGTACTGTGGGAGAGCTGCAATATGAGGTTATACGCTTCAGGCTCGAACATGAATACGGTGCAAAATGCAGTTTCAGCCAGCTTCCGTTTATTAAAGCCTGCTGGATTACAACTGATGATAAAAAGGAGCTTGAAAATTTTATAAGGCGTAAGCCCGGAGCAATTGCCTACGATAAGGAGAACAATCCGGTGTTTTTTGCTGAAAGCGACTGGATGCTCAAATTAGCCAGGGAAAACTTCCCTTCAATTACTTTTCATGAGACTTCAGACTTCAAACTGAAGGTTTAAAACTAAGGTTAACACAGGCTTGTTTTTGCAATTCTTAATTGACAATGAACATTTTACATGCATCATTGTTTAAAATGTTGCAGGTATTTCAAAGTGTAACCAAATTCCCGGCATGAACGAGACAATTCAGGGCGCTTTTCTGCCCAATAAGGAGCTTTTCAGCGATTCTTTTGTTTCATCATTGAACCAGTACAGGAAACTTTATAATGATAGTATAACTGACAATTCAGAATTCTGGGCACGACAGGCTCATGAGCTGTTGCAGTGGCAACACGATTTTCAGCTTGTCAGTGACTGTGATTTTTCGGAAGGGCTTGTTTCATGGTTTCTTGGAGGAAAATTGAATGCATGCGAGAATGCCGTTGACAGGCATGTGAGGAGTAAAGGCGATCAGGTAGCAATTATCTGGGAACCTGATGAGCCCGGCAAGGAGGTGAGGATAACATACAGGGAACTCCAGCGAAAGGTTTCAAGGATGGCTAATGTCTTAAGACATAATGGTATACGGAAACGCGACAGGGTGGCAATATACATGCCTATGATTCCGGAAGCGGTATATGCAATGCTGGCCTGTGCAAGAATTGGTGCTGTACATTCGGTTGTTTTTGCCGGTTTCAGCGCGGAATCGCTGAGAGACAGGATTAATGATGCAAGGTGCAAAGCAGTAATTACTGCAGACGAGGCAGTCAGGGGCCGGAAGATTATTCCGCTTAAACGGATGGCGGATGAAGCTGTAATGGCCTGCCCTACAGTGGAACATGTGTTTGTTACGAAAAGAACGGGAGCAAAGATCCCTTTCTACCCTCCGCGCGACATCTGGATGGATGAAGCTATGGAAGGAGAAAGGCCCTATTGCCCTATTGAGCACATGGATTCAGAGGATACTCTTTTTCTTCTCTATACTTCGGGCAGCACCGGTAAACCAAAGGGCGTTTCACATACAACTGCCGGTTACCTGCTTTATGCGGCCCTGACACATAAATATGTTTTCGATTACAGGGAAGGCGATGTATATGCCTGTGTGGCAGATATTGGCTGGATAACAGGTCATTCCTATGTTGTTTACGGGCCTCTTCTGAACGGAGCAACAACTGTGCTTTTCGAAAGTATTCCTACCTGGCCCGATGCAGGCAGGTACTGGGAGATGGTTGAACGGCTTAAGATAAATCAGTTTTACACAGCTCCAACAGCTTTACGTTCGATACAGAGAGAAGGTGATGCTTTCGTTAAAAAATATGACAGGTCTTCCCTGAGGATTCTTGGGACAGTTGGTGAACCAATCAATCCTGATACATGGAAGTGGTACTATAATGTTGTAGGCGACGGGAAATGCTCTATTGTCGACACCTGGTGGCAGACTGAAACGGGAGGTATACTTATAACACCACTGCCGGGAGCAATCCCTGCAAAGCCGGGATCAGCAACATTGCCCTTCTTTGGGATTGAAGCAGTCCTTCTTACTCCGGAAGGGGAAGAGATAACAACAACCGAAGGGTCGGGCCTGCTCGCAATAAAAGGCCCGTGGCCCAGCATGGCCAGAACTATTCAGGGCGATCATGTCAGGTTTTATGAGACTTATCTGAAGCAATTTAAAGGATATTATCTGACAGGAGACGGAGCCACAAGGGATAAGGACGGATATTACTGGCTTACAGGTCGTGTTGATGACGTTATGAATGTTTCAGGTCACAGGATAGGATCAGCCGAGATAGAAAGCGCCCTGGTCTCACATCCGTTCTGCTCCGAGGCAGCAGTTGTCGGATACCCCCATGCAATAAAGGGAGAAGGTATTTTTGCCTATGTAATACTTAAGGAGGGTTATGAAGCTGATGAAGAGCTTGTTGGCGAACTGAGAAATGAGGTGCGTCGTCATATCGGAGCTTTTGCAACACCTGACCAGATACTTATTACACCGGGATTGCCAAAGACACGATCAGGTAAGATCATGAGAAGGATACTCAGGAAAGTGGCTTCCGGAGAGACTGAGGATCTTGGAGATACAACGACACTTGCCGATCCTGCCATTGTTGAAACACTTATCAGGCTGAGAACTGAACCGGGATAATGGATGACAGGAATTATTAGTACATTTGCAGGCTTTTTAATTTTTAAGTCAGCAAACCTGAATTCTCATTTTATATCTTTTCATGATCACAGTATCAAATCTTAGTATCCAGTTCGGGAAACGTATCTTATTCCAGGACGTTAATCTGGTTTTCACTCCTGGGAACTGCTATGGCATCATTGGCGCCAATGGTGCCGGAAAGTCAACATTCCTGAAAATGTTGTATGGTGGAGTTGATTCCCGTACCGGCTCGGTATCTTTTGGTCAGGGTGAAAGACTTTCGGTACTTAAACAGGACCATTTTGAATTTGATGAATATTCTGTTCTTGACACTGTTTTAAAGGGTCATACCCGGTTATGGAGTGTCATGAAGGAAAAGGAGATCCTTTATTCAAAATCAGACTTTACGGATAACGATGGAATTAAAGCCTCGGAACTTGAAGAAAAATTCAATGAGATGGATGGATGGAACGCCGAGAGCAGTGCTGCAAGCTTATTAAGTGGTCTTGGAATAAAGGAAGAGAACCACTTTAAACTGTTAAAGGAACTCACAGGAAAGGAAAAAGTAAAGGTATTGCTTGCACAGGCACTGTTTGGGAAACCCGATAACCTTCTTCTTGATGAACCCACTAACGATCTTGATCTTGAAACAGTAAACTGGCTTGAAAACTATCTTTCAGAATTTGAAAATACTGTTCTGGTTGTTTCTCACGACCGTCACTTCCTTGATTCAATATGTACACATATAGTTGATATTGATTTCAGCCGGATCCAGCAGTTCTCCGGGAACTATAGTTTCTGGTATGAGTCAAGTCAGCTTGCTTTGCGTCAGCAGCTTGCACAGAATAAGAAAGCTGAGGAAAAGAAGAAAGAACTGCAGGAGTTCATTGCCCGTTTCAGGGCTAATGTGAAGAAGTCAAAACAGACTACAAGCAGGAAGAAGATGATTGAGAAGCTGAATATTGAGGAGATCAAGCCATCAACCCGCAAATATCCCGGAATTATTTTTACTCCGGGCCGGGAGCCGGGGAATAATATTCTTAAAGTGAAGGGACTCACAAAAAGTATTGAAGGCAAAACACTCTTCAGGGATCTTCATTTCACAATCAATAAGGATGATAAAATTGCATTTCTCTCAAGAGATGCCAGGGCAATGACTGTTCTTTTTGAAATTCTGAAGGGACATCTGGAACCAGATGAGGGGGAATTTGAATGGGGTCAGACTATTTTAAAGGCATATCTTCCGCTTGAAAATGAAAAATTCTTTGAAAAAGATATCACACTGATTGACTGGCTGTCACAATTTTCGGAGGATACAAGCGAGTTGTACCTCAGAGGTTATCTTGGGAAAATGCTTTTCTCAGGTGAGGATATCTATAAGAAAGTGAATGTTTTATCAGGAGGGGAGAGGGTCAGATGCATGATTGCAAGGATGATGATACGCAACGCAAACGTCATGCTTCTTGATACACCGACCAATCACCTTGATCTTGAATCTATCCAGGCATTCAATAATACACTTATAAAATTCAAGGGGAATATCCTGATCTCTTCACATGACCATGAGTTTATTCAGACTGTATGTAACCGGGTTATTGAGATGGGTCCGAAGGGAATGATTGATAAAGAGATCAGGTATGATGACTATATCTCCGATGAGGCACTCATGAAGAGAAGGGAGAGGTTGTATTAACAGTTGGTTTGTCAGTTATTTACAGCATAATCCTTGTTTGTCCGCGTAATTGTTGCTCCAATTGTTGTGATTCAATATCTGAAGATCCTTTAAAAATTTCTTTCTAGTTATCTTTAAGGCAGCGAACAGAATAGCCATTGTTTTTACTTTGTGGTGTACTGTCTACACCAACGTTGTTATACCACATGGCCCGAATGAATGCATTAGCCAAATCACTCGACGATGAAGTCCAGAACCACCCTGCGTTCCCTATGTCAGCAAAACCACCCCCGGAATCACGTTTACCTCCAGGAAGAGATGTAAATCCGCTTTCGTTAGTTGCTCCTGTATTTGGGCTTGTCCAATGTGTTGTACCTTTTTCTTTAAGTTTTCCTGCAGAAGTTACTCCTCCCAGATAATCTGTTATGATAGTCCATTCCGGATCTGTTGCTACATGCCAGCCGGTAGGACAAATATTTTTACCACCATTTCCTGCAACATCAATTGCATACCAGTTGTATAGATTACCATATACTCCTTTAAATGTTGTTGCATCATTATTATACAGACAGTATGCTCCGGTGTTGAGTGCCGCCCATCCCGCATCGCTGGTTATATCGGTTAGTAAGGTCCCATCATTATATTTTGTTGTTTTTAGGTTGTCTGCCATCCATACCTGTGTGCCGATTTTTACTGTTTTGTAAATATTGCCTTCAATATCTGTCACCTGATTTATCGAACCCTCTACAGCGATATCGCCTCCGACAACCAGATCATTCTGCAGACTTAAGACGCCTGTAATATTTACAGTATCCGGATTTGCTGTAAGGAGAGACTTTTGACCAAGGTTTTGTCCCAGGGCTATAATATCAAATGATGATGATTGATTTATACTGTCCTTCCTTACATAAAATATTGTACTGTCGGCATTTACGTTAAGGTAATCACCCGAAGATCCTTTAGAACCCGCAAAGCCGCCGATTGAAAATCCTCCTTTTTTCCCCTTGACTGACGTGGGATCAATATATGCCCTTATGCTGTCGTTATTTACAATGAACAGATCCTGTGATGATTCCTTTGAGCTTCCGAAGCCCCCTATAGCAAAGCCTCCTTTCTTACCTTTGGCCCCATCGTCCACATAAATTCGCACTCCTTCATTGTACACGGCAAAAACAGTCTGTCCTTCCTTGTTTCTGACTTCAAACAAAGGTTCCTCCTGGTCAGTTGAATTCCCTTCAATAAGCAAATTCGGAATGCTACCTGCTAGGTTATTGGCTGTCATGGCGTAAGGAACACTCCATAATCTCGATGTGCCCATTGTTTTCCATGATCCCTGGTAATATATATGTGTTTTCAGGTAAGCTGTGAATGAACTCCAGTTAATTTCCCTGAAGGATGTTACAAGAGAAGAAGGTTGAATAGTGCCGGAACCCAATACAACTGAAAATAAACCATTTGAATTGGTTCTGACCGCTGAATGAAGCTCTTCCCAGATTATAACCGGATTAACTGTATCAGACAAAATTGTGAATTTTGCCTGCAAATCGGTGTTTCTGACTGGCGTTCCTGCAGCATCTGCTGCCAGAGCCTGGTAGTTAAATCCTTCAGGTATCTGTGATGATACAAGTAATGAAAAAGCAGAACAAATAAGGACATAAAATAATCGTTTCATCTTTTTAAAATTTATAGGCGAAGACTTTCACCTATAAATTTAGGAAAGATTATAATAAGAATCAAATTATCTGGTATCTAATAGTTTATACCAACAATCAATTAACCTTAATTGAAATTTAATTATCAGGCAATTTTAATAGAAGTCATCGTCAGTGAGCCTGCTACAGCCTTATCATTGAATATCTTTATGTCTTCGCTCTTGTCTTTCAGGGCAAGTATATATAATAAAGGAATGAAGTGTTCAGGGGTGGGAACTGCCAGCTGGAAGGCTCTTCCAAGCTTAGAGTAGTCTATAAGTGACTGATGGTCATTGTTAAGTATGGATGCTTTCATTTTTTCTGATGCATCCTTTGCCCAGTCGTAGCTGTAGTCATCATCATTCATCCTGTTCCAGTCGACCATGCCCAGATTATGCACCATATTTCCGCTTCCGATTATAAGTACACCTTTGTCGCGCAATTGCTTCAGTTCTCCGGCAAGCTCGTAGTGATACTGAGGTTTGCGGTAATAATCCAGACTCATCTGTATTACCGGAATATCTGCCTTCGGGTAAAGATGT
Organism: Bacteroidota bacterium; assembly: GCA_022703405.1. Lineage (GTDB taxonomy): Bacteria > Bacteroidota > Bacteroidia > Bacteroidales > VadinHA17 > LD21. The sequence goes on from JAKLDT010000027.1 coordinate 16,494, forward strand.
TTTATAACAGACCAGGCTCCGTGATCGAGGCCCCATTTTGTATCCAGTCCAATTTCGTTTTTGCTTATAATCCCTTTAGTTTTCTCAGCAAGTGCAGGACTTCCTGGCGCAGGATATTCCACATCATAAAGCGCTTTGGGAAAACCGCCAAAGTCGTGAATTGTTTTTGGCTTCTCCATACCAGTCACAAAGGTTCCCTTTGTCTCCCAGTGGGCTGAGATACACAGGACAGCCTCCGGCCGGGGTATTTCCTTTTCAATGTTTCTGAAACCCTGTACAAATTCATTCTCCTCAATTGCATTCATAGGACTGCCGTGACCGAGGAATAAAAGTGGCATTCTGGGAGTGTTTTTTTCAAACCGTTTTTCAGTACCTGAAATCATGATCATTTTAGTTGTGTTTAATGAATTAACACCCGAAAACTGTTAATGTTTATGATTTATAAATCATCATTCAACAAAATATAGTATTTTAATGATTTGTTAATATTTGAAATAAATCCTGTTGTTAATTTATTAACAATTAAAGTCTTAAACAATGAGATTAATCTGTAAAATGATCATGCTGACTTTTCTTATTGGATTTGTGGCTTGTGAGCGACAGGATGATGACAGTTCAGTAGCCATTTATATTGATCAGCTAAAATCAAATTCATTTGAGGGTTCTGTATTGCCCCCATTCAGTCCTTCTGACATTCCGGCACTTCTGGTCTATAGGAATTCGGATCTTGTAATCAGGGATTTTCCTCAAAACGGTATCTCTTCACTCAGGGTTACTGAATGCAGGCTGGGCATGTATGTATTATGGACAATAGAGTCCATACGGGCTGTTGAAATTAAAAGCAAATATTTGACCGGCAGATTTCCCTCGCAGACACCTATTCTTGCATTAAGAAATGCAACGGAGCTGGATCTGGTTTTTGATAATAAATCACATGAGGATGCAGCAAAAGCTTATAATGAATGGTGGTATTCATCTTATTCAGTAAAGGATAAAATGAATATTGATCCATTGAAGAATACTGATTACAGATGGCATTGAGCAAGCTTAATTGAGAAAATTAATTAAGATATTTTCAATTACTTCCCGGATTCAAATCTGAACAGGATTATTTCATGATCGCCCTGACATCCGCCTTGTGGGCGAACCGGAATGCAGGATTATTTTATGATCCTTTGGGGGGTGATTCAAAAGAAAAAACCCTGGCATCCGCCTTGTGGGCGGATGCTCAGGGTTTTGTTTTTCTTTCGCTTATGAAAGCGGGGCTTTCAACGCTCATAAAAACAAAACCCTGCCGCTTTCGCTGCAGGGTTTTTTCTTTTGTCGGGGTGGCAGGATTCGAACCTGCGACCCTCTGGTCCCAAACCAGATGCGCTAACCGGGCTGCGCTACACCCCGCTGTGACCTCTGAAGCTTAAGCTTAGAAGGTTTATATTGCCTTCACCAGGGCTTCGGCAATCGCAGCGCAAAAATATCATTTATTTTTCAATTTCAAACTATACAGTGAAATTTCACCTGAAAAGCTTCATAATGCCCGCAAAATGATCATTTTGATCTTGATGTAAGATTATGTAAGGTTTATGTAAGGCATTGTAAGCTTGCTTACAAAAGTACTTTTCTGCTTCCAGATTAAATTTGCAGGAAGTTTAACCATCTATTATAGAATAAAATGCTAATACTGACATTGATCCTTATCAAGACCTTCCTGGTGATCATTTCACGCTACAGAAGAAAAACTGCCGTTGTAGTCAGGATTGCAGGCTCACAGGTAAATTCAGAGTATTAAGGGACAGCAAAAGGAAAATCAGGCTTTAAGGCTGTTCCTGAAATAGTCGATAGTCTTATTTAATCCTTCATCCAGTTTTATTTCAGGTTTCCAGCCAAGTTCCTTTCCTGCAAGAGTAATATCCGGTTGTCTTTGCATCGGATCATCAGGTGGCAGAGGCATGCGTACAATCTTTGATTTCGAGCCTGTAAGCCTGATAACTTTCTCCGCAAGTTCGAGAATAGTGAATTCATCAGGATTGCCAATATTAACAGGACCTGTGAACTTATCCGGGCTGGCCATCATCCTTATCATTCCTTCAACAAGGTCATCAACATACTGGAAACTTCTTGTCTGACTGCCCTCGCCGTAAATTGTGATATCCTTATTCCGGAGCGCCTGTACAATAAAATTAGACACCACCCTTCCATCATTGGGATGCATCCTGGGACCATAGGTATTGAAGATCCTGACTATTTTGATCCTTACATTGTTCTGCCTGTGATAGTTTACGAAAAGAGTTTCAGCAGCCCTTTTTCCTTCATCATAACAGGCTCTTTCGCCTATTGGATTAACATAACCCCAGTAACTCTCCACCTGTGGATGTACCTTTGGATCTCCGTAGACCTCGCTTGTTGATGCCTGCAGGATCTTAGCCCTGATCCGTTTTGCAAGGCCAAGCATATTTATTGCCCCCATAACCGAGGTCTTAACAGTTTTTATTGCATTATACTGATAATGAACAGGTGAGGCAGGGCAGGCAAGGTTATAAATCTCGTCAACCTCTATAAAGAAAGGCATTGTTACATCATGCCTTATAAGTTCAAAATAGGGATTACCGAGAAGATGTACTACATTCTGTTTCTGGCCGGTAAAATAATTGTCAATACAGACAACTTCGTTTCCTTCATTAAGAAGGCGTTCACACAGATGTGAACCCACGAACCCTGCGCCACCTGTTACAAGAATTTTCTTTCTGATCATTTATTTTGTTGTGTCAAATCCAATACAATAGTATGTAAAGCCATATCTTTTCAGTTCATTTCTGTCATATATGTTTCTTCCATCGAAGATAAGCGGATTTTTCATTAATTTCTTCATAATCTGTAATTTGGGAAATTTGAATTCAGGCCATTCCGTAACCATTGCAAGACCGTCTGAATCTATCAGTGCCTCATACTGGTCTTCGAAATACTGAATTCTGTCGCCAAAATGGTGTCGGGCTTCCTTCATCGCAACGGGGTCGTAGGCTTTTACATTTACTCCGGCTTCAATAAGCCTCTCTATTATTACGAGTGAGGGAGCCTCTCTCATATCGTCAGTTTGCGGTTTGAATGAAAGACCCCATACAGTAATCGTTTTTCCACTCAGTTTATTGTCGTAGTGATTTGCAATCTTGCTGAATAATATATTTTTCTGGTCCTTGTTTACAGCTTCAACAGCTTTCAGCACCCTTAGTTCATACCCGTATTCAGATGCTGTTTTAACAAGAGCCTGGACATCTTTCGGAAAGCAAGAACCTCCATAGCCAATACCGGGATAAATAAATTTCGTTCCTATTCTGGAGTCAGATCCTATGCCCTTCCTTACCATGTTAACATCAGCTCCTACTTTTTCGCACAGGTTTGCAATATCATTCATGAAACTGATTTTTGTGGCAAGCATTGAATTTGCCGCATACTTCGTCATTTCAGCTGAAGTTATATCCATGAATATAACCGGGTGTCCGTTAAGTGTAAACGGTTTGTAAAGGCTTCTCATCAGATCCTCTGCACGCTGACTGTTCAGTCCTATAACAATTCTGTCAGGCTTGAGAAAATCCTCAATAGCAGCACCTTCTTTCAGAAATTCAGGATTTGATGCAACATCGAATTCAATTGAGACATTTCTTTTACCAAGTTCATCCTCAACTGCGGCTTTAACCTTGGCAGCAGTGCCTACAGGAACAGTGCTCTTTGTAACAATAAGCAGGTAGTTGTTCATATATTTGCCGCAGTCGCGCGCAACAGAGAGGACATACTTGAGATCGGCACTGCCATCCTCATCCGGTGGCGTTCCGACAGCTATGAATAATACTTCAGTATCATTCAGGGCTTCGGAAAGTTCAGTTGTAAAACTGATCCGGCCTTTCTTCATGTTACGGTTGACCATGTCTTCAAGGCCGGGTTCAAAAATAGGTATTATCCCCTTTTTAAGATTTTCAATTTTCTGCCTGTTAACATCGACACAAACCACATCAATTCCAACTTCAGCAAAACAGGTTCCTGTGACAAGACCAACATATCCGCTTCCGACAACAGCTATTTTCATGTTGTAACTAATTTTAAATTTTAGTCACTAAAAGTAGGTAAAAATTTCTTCAGGATATTTAAAAATAACCAATTGTCTGCATCAATTGTCCGGCAAGACTACTTTTATGGTGTTGCAGTTATCACAATTCCGCTTGCAGGAGTCTTTCCCTTAGTATTTAGTGAGGAAGGTTTTGTTATTTCCCTGCTATCGAGGAATATCTGGATATAGTAAATTCCTTCCTTTGAGAAAGAAAGTGGCACAGAATAGCTGTTACCTTTTTTGAAAGCCGAAAGTTCCCATGCCGTGTATCTTTTATATTCCTCGTCTGAGAAATCAGTATAACTGCCTCGTCTTTTTATCTCCTGTGCCGTCATCGCCTTAAGGGCTTTATCGCGGTAAACAACCATATAGTATGGATATCCGTTACCGGTAGTCTCGAAATTTATTGTAAATGATTCATTGACAGTTATAACGGATGGAATATTTTTAAAGGTCAGATACCTGTCAATGAACTCTTCATAATACCGGAACTGGTTTTTGTTCAGATAAAACCCAATTCCGACAAAATTATGGTATTTGTCAATTACAGTTTTCTTATGTCCGTCAGCAGGTGGTTTTTCTTTCATGAAAGTGCCATGCCCTGTCTTCATCATAGAGGCAATTGTTGATGAGGATATATTATATGTACCTGTTGTCCATTCACCGTATGCATTTTCCGAAACATGATCATGTCCTCCGGCCAGACCGTATCTCTGATATGGTTTTTCGCCTGCGAGGTTCCAGTGTCCTGTGAAATCATTTTCAGCTGCTTCCCTGCACATTCTGTTTGCCACCCTAGAAGCAAAAATATCAAGTTTAACAGGAGGAGCTTTAAATCTTTTCCGGCTTTCATTAATGAGATCAA
>JAKLDT010000270.1 GCA_022703405.1 Bacteroidota bacterium
ACCTTATTGTCAGAGTGGCAGGTTACAGTGATTATTTCAATGATCTGGGAGAGGATCTTCAGAATGAAATAATTCAGCGTACGGAGCATGAAGAAGCCTAGGAGAAGGCTGAAAAGGCTGTAGGGGCTTTAAGGATTATATAAGCAAAAGAGGCTGTAAATCAGATTACAGCCTCTATAGCCTCTAAAGCCTCTATAGCTTTTCTGGCCTTATTTCTTCTTATCCTTTGTCTCGTTGAAAACAGAAGTTGCAGTTGCAACAATTCCGGCAATATCAGAGAGATTTGAAGGAAGAATCATAGTATTGTTTGCCTTGGCAAGGTTGCCAAATGCAGCAAGGTATTGTTCTGCTATCCTGAGGTTTACAGCATTAAGCCCATTCTCCTCATTTATTGCATTTGCAATGGCTCTCAGTCCGTTTGCAGTTGCGACAGCCACCTGTTCAATTTCTGAAGCGCGGCCTGCTGCCTCATTTATGCGTCTCATCTTTTCACCTTCAGATTTCAGGATGAACTCCTGCTTATCACCCTCGGCGTTATTAATTTTTGCCTGCTTGGTACCTTCCGATTCAGCAATGACGGCTCTTTTCTCCCTTTCGGCCCTCATCTGTTTTTCCATTGCATCCTTGATGCTCTGTGGCGGGGAGATGTTTTTCACTTCATAACGGGTTACCTTGACACCCCAGGGTTCGCTGGCCTTGTCAACAGCCTCAACTATAGTGGCATTGATTGATTCTCTCTCTTCGAAAGTGCGGTCGAGTTCAAGTTTCCCGATTACGCTCCTCATTGTAGTCTGTGCTATCTGGATTGATGCAAAGCGGTAATTATCAATACCATAAGAAGCTTTCTGCGGATCAAGTACCTGCAGGTAAAGTATTCCGTCAACCTCAACGGCAATGTTATCACGTGTGATGCAGATCTGGGGAGCGACGTCAATAGCCTGTTCCTTTAGCGTATGCCTGTATCTCACTTTGTCGAAGAAAGGGATTAGTATCTGGAAACCGGCAGTGAATGTTGCCCTGTATTTTCCAAGTCTTTCCACAATGATTGCAGTCCTTTGTGGGACTATCTTTATCATTGAGGCTATGAGGATGAATCCAAGGAAGATTAATCCTACAAGAATAAATGTAGCACTGTTCATGTTATTTGTTTTTTGGTTCGACTAGCAGTTTGAAATTCTCTTTCTTATTAATTATTACAATTTGTCCTTTTTTTATTGGTGATGAGGATTCTGATTTCCATGTAGTTCCCTTGAATTCAACTTTTCCGGTATTATCATCTCCAAAATCAGCAAGGGCAACAGCATCTTTGCCGGTAAATTCATCCTCAACATCTTCAGATTCTTTGTATTTACTATCAAAGAAACGTTTCTGGATCATTTTTCTCAGTGTTATAAGGGCAGCCACTGAAACAATCGCAAAGATTGCAATCTGAAGGTTTGTTCCGGGGTCACCGATCAGACAAATAAGTGCAGTAACCCATGCACCCAGACCAAAGAAAAAGATAAAGAATCCGGGAATAACAAGTTCAAGCAGGAAAAGTACCAGGCCAAGTATGAACCATACCAGTTCTGGTCTGGAAAGAATGTTTTCAATCATATTCTTTAATTTAAGTGGTTAGCGAGATATTTTTTATGCATGTAGTAAAGATATGAAAAAAATATCAAATCTGAAAGATACAGGATGAGCTGTCTTTACAGTATTGATAATCAGTAAGAATAAATGATTTTATTTTTTATGAAGGCTGTTGTTTACATCCTTCATCCACAGACTGACCTTTCTCGAAAGGAAGTTTAAGTTCTCACAGGTAAAATCACCTTCCATTCTTATGAGAGTACCTTTATATATACCACCCTGCTGGTTGTAGCTATAGCAGAGATACAGGGTAGTTCCGGCATCTGCAGCGCTGTTTTTTAAAGCAGTTACCTTGCTGGCTGCCAGATTGTGAATATATGACGAAAACCGGCTTAGTTCATGGCTGTCGATCTTTATTTCAGAAACTGTACATTTTGAAAGGTTTTCTGCAAGTTGTGACTCAGTGAGATTATAGTCGCCCTTGTGAAAGTTCCAGCCTTCGGGATTGGAATAAACAAGCACATTTCCCTTTTCATCCACATAAAAACCTTCATGGGTATAGCCCCAGGCAAAGTTAATGTGATCGTACTGGAAGAGGATTTGCTGTCTTTCATTAGTTACGTAGCTCTTCCTGCAACCTGTTAAGGCAAGAATGAGCAGGAGAGACATATATTTGATTGAATTCAGTTTCATTTTATCAGCACTCCATTTTTCCTTTCAAAAACCGGGCCAAATGTACCAATTGCAAAATTAAGTTTTCTTTGTAATCCTGTATTAATATTTATAGTTTCATTTTTTTGCATCATCTCTAATAATAGCCTAATTTTGAGTGCAGTAGTAGATTGCATATATCAAATATTCATGGCAGAATAATAATGAAAACGAATTTAAACCCTGTACATGTAATTTGTGCTGCTGCAATTCTGGCTTGCTCATGTGCGCCTGTTTATGTTCCAAACACAGTAAACGCTCCATTGTTCACAAACAGGAATGAGATCCAGGCTTCGCTTCATGCGGGAACTTCGGGTTTTGACCCCCATATTGCGTATGCTGTTACAGATCATATAGGTGTCATGCTGAACGCCAGTTTCATGAACAATACTTCTGATTCAACTGATAACTTTCACAAGCACAGGTTTTTTGAGGGAGGTGCAGGGTATTATACTCATTTTGCAACAAGGGGGAAATTTGAGACCTTCCTTGGCTTCGGGTCTGGCCGCGTAAGTTCGCTTTATTCAAATAATATCTGGACATCAAGTTCCGATGCCAGGTTCAACAGGATATTTCTTCAGCCTTCACTGGGTATCACTACAAAGGTTGTTGACCTGGGTTTGTCATCGAGACTGGTGCTTGTTGGTTTCGATCAGGATTCTGAAAGAAATTCAGGATTCTTTATAGAGCCTGCACTTACTCTGAAAGCCGGGTATGACCATATAAAAGCTGTCGGACAGCTCGGATTTTCTCTGCCGGTTAATGAAGACGAGATCCCATTCAACTATCAGCCCCTTATAATATCGCTTGGAATTCAGGCTAACTTTGGAAAAATATTTAAGTAGTTCAGCCTGGCAATCAGTTGTGCTTATCCATTGTTTCGGGAGGCTGAAGAAAAATTTTTCCGATTCATTTATTTTTTGTAACTTATATCGATCAAAATTCCGGTGGAATTACCCTGGAACCATTAATGATTCCATCCGCAGGTAGCGGGATAAATGATTGATAAACAGGGTTTGGATTTTGTTTTCTTTCCCTGGGAAAACTTAAGCTGAATCACAGGATATGGACAAGTTTCTTGATTATTTTGATCACCGTCACCGTGATGAAATACTGAAAAAGCCATCTGATCAGGACGGACCTGTAATAACAATATCGCGTCTGACGGGCTGTGACGCCCGCCAGGTTGCAGCCCTGCTGGTTGATGACCTGAACCACAAGACAG
>JAKLDT010000271.1 GCA_022703405.1 Bacteroidota bacterium
TCAAGTAATCGCCTTATCTGAATTTCATCATCAATTATCAATATCGGGTCACCTTCATTCATCATCGCTTTTAATAAGGTTTATATCTGCTATCTCAGTCGGAATAGTGATCGTGAACATTGCGCCTGACGGAATAGTATTCTCAAGCTTAACCCTGCCATTGTGAGCTTCAGTAAATCCTTTTACAATTGAGAGGCCCAGGCCTAAACCCCCTGCTTTTTTTGTGTCAACCTTGAAAAATTTGTTGAATGCATTGTCAATCACATCAACCGGAAAGCCGGGACCGTTATCCTTTACAGTTATTATCAGATTCCCGTCATTGTAACAAGCTTCCATGTTAATGATACTACCTGGTGCCGTGTACTGGCTTGAATTCAGAAAAAGATTGTAGAAAACCTGTTCCATCAGTCCGAAATCGAGCCTTACAAGAGGGAAATCGGCTGGTATCACAATTTCAAGTTTAAACTGCTCAAGCTCATTTTCAAGCAACTTTGACACTCTGTTTATCAGGTCATTAAGATCACACCAGTCAGGTTTTGCTGATATTTTGCCGCTTTCAAGCCGCGACATGTTAAGAAGGTTTTCAACAAGATGATTTAAACGCGTTGATGCTATTGATATTTCCTTCAGCAGTTCATCTCTGTCAGGGTCGGATGAGTTTGCAAGAAGCAGAGTATCAGATGCTCCCATTATAGTGGCAATAGGAATGCGAAACTCATGTGAGATTGATGTGAAAAGAGTTTTATACAACTTATCTGATTCTCCAAGAAGGCGGGCCTTCAAAGCAAGTTCGCCAAGATGTTCACGCTCAAGGGCATTTGATATCTGGGTCAGGTATCCGTTCCAGAACGCTTTCAGGTCATCATTCATGGCTTTTTCAAATTCAATGGCCACAACACCCGGATTAACACTTTTGCCCGAGAGCGGATAATATGTAAGTGTTGTATCTTCATAGAACTCTGTAAAACGCCCTGCAACTGTCGAGTTCCTGTTAACCCATCTGGCAATTTCAAAATTTACCTCTGACAGTCGCTCTTCTTCAAGTCTTCTTTCAAATATTTCAGGTGTATTTTTTCTTTCCCTGATGAAGAAAACCGAACGTGCATTGAAATACTTCTTCAGGTCATCACAAGCCACATCAAGGATCTCATCTATACCGTTTGCATTCGACAACTCCCTTGTAAGTTCAAAGATTGTATTAGTCCTTTCTTCCCTGTCCCGGGCAAGGCTTTCCTGCCTTCTTATCCTGATAGTCAGTGCCCCGTTGATCATTGCAATTATAAAGAAAGAAACAAACATCAGCTTGTCTTCTGTTTTCTCAATATGAAGCGCAAAATACGGGGGGATAAAAAAGAAGTTCCATAACAGGGCGCTCAATGATGAAGCTAGCAATATTGGGCCGATACTTAAAAATACGGCCATTATTGATATTGTGAAGAGCAGAACAAATGAAACTATATGATATCCCTGCTGATTCGCAAGCGGGCTGCATACCAGCGCTGTTAATGAAATAACACTGATTACAGTGAGATACTGTTTAAGTGGTGAATAATTTACCTTGTCCTGCATGTCACATCCGCTTTTTTAGGCTCATTGAACCTTCTGTCCGGGTGAGATAAATATCAGGTCAAAATTACTCATTAAAAAATAAACTGATCTTAAAGACTTTCTCAATAATTTTCGCGATGAGGTAACCTGCCACAAAAAATAATCCCAGTGAAACAAGGAAAAGGAATGTAATCAAAATGATCTTCATCTGTTACAATGATTTGAATGCAATTATACTTATGAAGGAATAAAAACCTTATTAGAAAGTATGGTGGATTTATAAAGAAAAAATAAATGCAGAAAATGCAATATTTTACCAGGATCATTCTTTATAAAATCTTTATAACTCTGTTTCTATTTTTGCCGGATTTTTGTTTCAAAGGACTAACAACAGATATTTCCGGATAGGGGAATTTTTATGGCAAAACATCCTGATCTTAAAAAGCTTACTCTTGCAGGAGTGGTTGTGACGCTGGGGATTGTTTTCGGCGACCTGGGTACAAGTCCCCTTTATGTAATGAAGGCAATTGTAGGTGGTGGCAGTGAGTTCAATGAGCTCCTCATCTATGGCTCGATGTCATGTATTTTCTGGACTCTTACCCTGCAGACTACAATTAAGTACGTACTGATTACTATGAGGGCCGACAACAAGGGAGAGGGAGGTATCTTTGCCCTTTTTGCCCTGCTGAAACGTAAACCCTCATGGGCGGCAATACTTACAATGGTCGGAGCAAGCGCACTTCTGGCTGACGGTGTTATAACCCCGGCAATTACAGTAACTTCTTCAATTGAAGGCCTTACTTTATATAGTCCTGATATTCCGGTAATTGCAATTGTGCTTCTGATCTTTGCATTTCTTTTTTTCCTGCAACAGTATGGCACCAATTTCGTCGGAGTCTCTTTCGGACCCATGATGGTTTTATGGTTTCTGATGCTGTTTATACTCGGATTTTCACAGATTATTCCTCATCCGGAGGTGTTCAGGGCTCTTAATCCTCTGTACGCGGCAGAATTCCTCAGAAATTATCCGGGAGGTTTTATCCTGCTGGGTGCAGTATTCCTGGCCACTACAGGTGCTGAAGCCCTGTATTCTGACCTAGGACATTGCGGACTGAAGAATATAAGGATTTCATGGATATTTGTAAAAGTATCACTTGTTATCAATTATCTCGGGCAATGTGCATGGATATTACACTCAGGAGAAGCTCAGGCCGGGATGAACCCATTCTATGCCATTATGCCATCATGGTTCCTTATACCGGGGATCTTCATTGCCACAGCAGCAGCAATAATAGCCAGCCAGGCCCTCATAACAGGCTCCTTCACGCTTATAAGTGAGGCTATCTCCCTTAACTTCTGGCCGAAATTCAGGGTACTCAATCCCACCCTTCTGAAAGGACAGGTCTATGTTCCTTATGTAAACTGGTTCCTGTGGATCGCATGCAGTCTTGTTGTTATAGTGTTCAGGGAATCTTCCAACATGGAAGCTGCTTACGGACTGTCAATTACACTTACAATGATAATGACGACCCTGTTGCTTTCATTTTATTTATTCCAGAAAAACGTTGATTACAGACTCATAATTTTCCTGCTTATTATCTTTCTTACAATTGAAGGCAGTTTCCTTGTGGCAAATCTCAACAAATTTGCTCATGGAGGCTGGTTCACAATAATGCTTGCATCTTTATTCTTCCTTGTCATGTTCGGATGGTATTTCGGCAGGAAACTGAAAAACAGGTATGTTACCTTCATACGTCTCGACAAATACCTCGATCTTTTCAAAACACTTGTGGCTGATGATACAGTTCCAAGGCTGGCTACCAATATTGTCTATATTATTAAAGCCAACTATACCGATCAGGTCGAATCGAAAGTGATGCAGTCAATCTTTCATAAACTTCCCAAGCGTGCCAAAACATACTGGTTTATTCATGTTGACAGGA
>JAKLDT010000272.1 GCA_022703405.1 Bacteroidota bacterium
AAACGGCACAATGAAATATGGCCGGAACTTGTCAGATTGCTGAAAGATGAAGGAGTAGGGAATTATTCTATTTTTCTTGACGAGGAGACAAATACCCTGTTTGCATACCAGGAACAATCTGGCGAAAGCTCCTCACAGGATCTGGGACAGACTGAAGTAGTAAAGAAATGGTGGAAATATATGGCTGATATAATGGAAACAAATCCAGATAACTCACCGGTGACTGTTCCGCTTGAACAGGTTTTTTACATGGAATAATCCGATGTACACTTCTCTGAAAAGTAAAAACTAAAACATATATAAAATGAAAAAAGATCTTGTAAAGAAGTCTTATGACCTTGCAAAACAGCAATATGCAGCTCTTGGAATTGATACAGACCAGGTAATCAGGGATATGGAAAAAGTGAACATAAGCCTTCACTGCTGGCAGACTGATGATGTAGGTGGTTTCGAGAAACCCGGAGCTGAGCTGGGAGGAGGGGGAATACAGGTTACGGGCAATTTCCCTGGTAAAGCAAAAACAATTGAGCAGATGAGGGCTGATCTCGATAAGGTCATGTCACTTCTTCCCGGAAAACAAAGATTAAATCTTCATGCCATATACGGTGAGTTTGGCGGCAAGCTTGTCGACAGGGATAAAATTGAAGTGAAACATTTCCAGGGCTGGATAAACTGGGCAAAAAAGAGGGGCATCGGACTTGATTTTAACTGCACATGTTTTTCCCACCCACTTGCTGATGACGGCTTCACACTTTCAAGTAAAAATGAGAAGATAAGGAAGTTCTGGGTGGAACATACCAAAAGATGCCGAATGATTGCAGCTGAAATGGGTAAACAGCTTGGCACTCCATCAGTCCATAATATCTGGATACCAGATGGTTCCAAAGATGTTCCTGTTGATAGAAACACATTGCGAAGGCAACTCAAAAAATCTCTTGATGAGATCTTCGCAGTTAAATATCCTAAGAAGTACCTTAAGGATTCTGTTGAAAGTAAACTTTTCGGCATCGGCTCTGAATCAATGGTTGTAGGATCACATGATTTCTATGTTGGATATGCCATAAAGAACAATACAATGATCACACTTGACAATGGTCATTTTCATCCTACCGAACAGGTTGGTGACAAGATTTCCTCCATACTGCATTTTGTTGATGAGTTATTGCTTCACCTCACAAGGGGAATCAGGTGGGACAGTGATCACGTTGTTACCTACAGCGATGAGCTTGTTCTTATTGCCCAGGAAATTGTCCGCTGCAAGGCTCTCGGAAGGGTAAATATCGGTCTGGACTTTTTCGATGCAAGCCTTAACAGGATTGGTGCTTATGTAATTGGAACACGTTCAGCACAGATGGCCTTCATGTTCGCCTTGCTTGAGCCGACAAAAATGCTTGTCAAATTTGAGGAACAGGGCAGGGGATTTGAAAGACTGGCATATCTTGAGCTTCTGAAAACAAAGCCTCTTGGTGCTGTCTGGGACTACTACTGCATGCTTAATAATGTGCCTGTAGGTGAGGATTATATTGAGGATATCCTAAAATACGAAAAGGAAGTCCTTGTTAAGCGATAGACTGTAGCAATGCAGAATATCAGTTAATTTTTATTATCAGCTATTAATAAGATGAAAGAGAGAGTTATTGCCATCTTCGACATTGGAAAGACCAATAAGAAAGTTGTTCTGTTCAATGATAAAATGAAGATGGTTCATGAGGAGGAGCAGAAATTTGCTGAGGTAACAGATGATGACGGATTTGAGTGTGACGATCTCGATCTGATAGAATACTGGCTGAAAATAAAGATCAGAGAACTCGTTTTGTCGGAAAAATATGACGTTACAGACATAAATATAACCACTTACGGTGCCACAATAGTATGCCTCGATGCAAACGGGAAAAGAATTACTCCGGCTTACAATTATCTGAAACCTGTCGACGAAAGGATCCCGGAAAACATTTACAAGAGATATGGAGGCAGGGATGAGTTCTGCAGACGAACTGCATCTCCTGCCCTTGGCATGCTTAATTCAGGCATGCAGATCTTATGGCTTAAAAAAGAGAAACCTGAGATCTTCAGCAATATAAAATATGTCCTGCATTTTCCTCAATACCTTTCATATTTTCTTACCGGAAAGATTTTCTCAGAGCATACATCAATAGGTTGCCATACAGCACTCTGGGATTTTGACGAAATGACTTATCACAGATGGACCGAAAGCCTGGGCATAAAGCTTCCTGACCCGGTTCCTGTTGAAACATCCACTGAAATCGACATTGAAGGAAAAAAGGTAAGGATAGGCATCGGAATACATGACAGCTCTGCATCACTTGCTCCATATTTCAGCGGAAGCGCGGGAAAGTTCATTCTTTTATCAACAGGTACATGGTGCATTAACATGAATCCGTTTAACTCGGAAAAACTTACTGCAGAACAACTTGACCAGGACTGTCTCTGTTACATGAGCATAAACCGTCAGCCGGTAAAATCATCACGTTTGTTTCTCGGGCATATACATGAAACCGGGGTAAAAATGCTTTCTGTGCACTTCGGTAAACCGGAAGATTATTTTAAGACTGTTAAGTTCGACAGGGAACACGCTGCACTGTGCAAAAGCAAATATGAGAAAACAAGAATTTTCTTCCAGAATCCACCTCTTGATAGGGAATTCAATGAGAAGATAGACCTGTTTCAGTTCAAATCGTTCGAACAGGCATATCATCAGCTGATGCTTGAACTTGGAGATCTTACACTTAATTCGATCAGGCTTATCCTTCCTGAGAAGGATGATACTTCGGTAATCTATATTACAGGAGGATTTTCAAAGAATGAGCATTTCGTCAATGTTATCAGGGAGCATTTTCCCCATAAGAAAGTATTCCTTTCTGAAATAAGTAATTCTTCAGCTTTGGGGGCAGCTCTTGTTGTATCAGGACTGAAACCTGATGTTAACCTTGGACTGGTAGAATGAAAAAATCCTTCTGATATGCCCCGACACCGGATTCAGTCCGGTTTTTTTTCTGTTTCTGAATAATACTGAAGGTAAAACCTCCTGATTCAGAGAAATTTTCTTCAATTTCGTTGAATATTTTTTAATTGGAGTCACTGCTAATCTATTTTTGGCTAAACAAAAAGACCGGCAGAATATCAATATTATATACTCATTCAAATTCCTGAAAAATGAAGAATAAAAAGTTATTTACTCTCATCCTGCTGATCATGCTGGGATCAGTTGCTGCTTACAGCCAGAAAAGCGGAAGTAAACCAAAAATTAAAAGCATTATAGTGCTTGAAGAAAAGAGCGACATGCTTGTAAAAAAGCAGGTAAAGGAATCTGAGACCAGTTATGACGCTCATGGTAATATTACTGAGGAAATACTTTACAAGCAAGGCAAGGAGAGCAGGCATTTCAGATACAGGTATGATAATGATGACAATAAAATACTTGAGGAAAAGATTGATCCCTCAGGAGATGTTGTGGAATATTC
>JAKLDT010000273.1 GCA_022703405.1 Bacteroidota bacterium
CGGTATAGCCATTTTTCAGTGCGTAATCAATTATTGCAATCAGTTCATCAAGAGGGACATTGTAGAAATTCTCCATTCTCCAGTTATCAGGAACTTCCAGAACACCTTTTGTATAAAAAGGGAAATGAGTCATTGATGTTATTTCAATATAGTCGGAAGGATTTATTCCGAGGCTTTGTGCAAATGATTCAGGTTTATAAGTAACTCCCTTATATGTAAATGATTGTGGAACTTTTCCGAGATATGCATCAAGTATGTCAGATACAATTATATTATACTGCGGGCTTTCCTTTTTAAGGTCCACGCTGGTCTGGGCAACCGCCTTCAGGTAACTGTTAAGTTCATGATGATTGTGTTTTGGAGAACCATAGTTTAGTCCTGGGTAAACTTCATCAGGAACAATACCCGACTGAACAAAGATCTTCATCCAGTCGTGAGACTGACCTCCTTCATCGGTATTTCCTTTTCCCTGCCTCAGGTAGTTGTTTTTCAACCTGTCGGTATAGTTGTTCCTCACTATGTACATTTCTGAAAGGTCAAATTCACCTTTTCCCATTCTTAACAATTCAGATTCAATAAATGAAGTTGTGGCAAAGCACCAGCAAGTGCTGGTTCTGGCCTGGTCTTTAACAGAAGTGGCTTTTTGCCCGACAAGGGTTTTGAAAATAATTTCATCCTTGTTTACGGGTGCAGCATCATTTTTTTTCTGTGCAAAAGACAGGAGTGAAGTGAGGGCAAGAGTTGCAGCAAGAATGTTCTTCTTCATAGCAGATAATTTTTTATTCAGCCTTTAATAAGATCATAAGAGTGGTCGATCCATGCAAGAATCTCATTGTCGGGTACCGATCCGTCAACAAGAACAGTATTCCAGTGCTTCTTGTTCATGTGATAGCCCGGAATTACAGAGGCATATTTTTCTCTCAGTTCAATTGCAAGTGCCGGGTTGCATTTCAGGTTAAGGGTAAGCTCGCCCTCAAGGTTTGCAAGGACAAATATTTTCCCCTTCTTTTTAAACACAAGAGTATCATCACCAAAGGGAAAACACTCAGTCACCAGTGGTTTTGCAATGCAATATTCACGTATTGAGACTATATCCATTATCTCAGAGTTGGATAAAATGCATCTTCAATATGATCGATTTCAAATTCCTCTCCTTTTTTTATAAGAGTTATTATATCAAACCGGCTTTCCTTGTCAATCCTGTATCTCTGGATATATCCTTCGGCAGCCCTTATTATTGACTTCTGTTTTTCATTGGTCACAGCAGTTCTCGGATGTTCCTGAAAATTATCGGAACGTGTCTTCACTTCAACAAAGACTACAAATTGTTTATTTTCAGCTATTATGTCAACTTCATGTTTGCCCCATGTCCAGTTTCTGAACAGTATCCTGTATCCGTTCTGCTTCAGGAATTCAATAGCCTGATCTTCACCTTTATGGCCTAAATCGTGAGCTTCAGACATAACTGACAGAATTAAGAATAAAAGTTAAGAAGTAATAATCAGATTGATTTTCTTCGTTTACCCCAACCCCAGGGGGAGCGAAGAAAATCAATTTACTCCCCTTGGGGTCGGGGTAAATAAATTGATTTTCAATCATCTTCCAGAGTATCGTTAAGAGTCTTTAGGTTTGTAAATTCAATTTATATTTCAATAAGCTTGTTCCTGATTGCAAAGAGGATCAGGCTGGCAGTATTTTTCGAATTTGTTTTTCCAAGGAGGTTAGCCCTGTGCTTGTCAACAGTCCTTTTGCTGATGAATAGCGATTCGGCAATCTCCTGGTTTGAAAAGCCCTCACAGATCTTGAAAAGAATTTCCTTTTCCCTTTTTGAAAGGTTGGCTGATTTGCTTTCGAGTTCCCTGTGCTTGATCTTCTGTATAACGTGGTAGAGCAGTTCCTGTGAAAAGTAGCTTCCACCCTTCATAATCGACATTACAGCCTCCCTGACCTCAGATATATCGGAGTCTTTTACAAGGAATCCTTTGGCTCCGGCATCAACCATTTTATAATAGTATTCCTCCTCTCCATACATCGACAGTGCTATAATATTCAGATCAGGATTTATTCTCAGGCCCCTCCTTGTAGCCTCAATACCATCCATTTCAGGCATATTGATGTCCATCAGGGCCACGTCTGCTTTAATATTCTTAATTATCTTAAGGAATTCATCTCCGTTTGAAGCTTCTCCGATGACCTCAAATTCAGGAAATGCATTCAGGAGGATCTTCAGTCCGTTTCTGAACAGCTGATGGTCATCGCAGATTATTATTCTTATCTTTTCCATTTGCAAAATCTGAAGAGGTCTATTCAGTTAGTTTAATAAGAGCGCTTGTTCCTTTTCCCGGAGTACTCTCAAGGATAAATACGCCTTCAACTGTTTTAACCCTTGTTTCTATGTTCGACAAACCCATCCCCTTGCTGTCATTATGACTAAGTGCGGATGTGTCGAAGCCTCTGCCATTATCATTAAACTGCAAGGTAATGAATTTTTCGTGTTTATTGAGCTCTATCTCTATTCTGGAAGCCCCCGAGTGAAGGAGAGCATTGTTAATTAATTCACAGACGGCCCTGTAAACCACTACCTCCTTGTCACTGTCGAGCCTCTGTTTTTCCATATTCGACTTAAAGTCAATCTCTATTGTTTTTGTCTGGTTTATCTTTGTTGTAAAAGCGCTTATAGCACTTGCCAGTCCAAAGTTTGAGAGTACATGCGGGCTGAGGTTGTTGGATATATCCTTTATTGTGTTAATAGCCTCATTGACAAGGTGGTTGGTGTTGTTGAGTATTACCGTACCCGAAGGATCCTTTATCCTGTCGGTAAGAGCTGAGAGTGACATTTTAACTGTTGAAAGAATTGGCCCCAGACCATCATGTATGTCCTTTGCAAACCTTTTCTTTTCATTTTCCTCCGTGTTGATAATGGCATTAAGCACTCTTTTCTCTGTTTTCAGCCTTTCAGCATCGGCACGTTTCAGTGACAGGAAAAGTTCCCTGATAAGTATAACGCCACTTATTATAAATATTGAAACAACAACCCCGAGCCATTCGTCTACCATTTGCCATGTATATGAAGGAGTGCCCCTGAAGAATTCGAAAAACTGGATTATCTTGCTTACAGCCATGAAGACAAAGGAGAGTGAAAGCAGGATCCATGAAACCCTGTATCTGGTAAGCTTCATAAACCTGAACGCGATCACTGCGGCGATTATCTGCAGCACAATTGAAATAACAAGGGCAATAAGCCTTACCATAGGATACAGAAACTATAATATGTAAAAATAGATTTTATTTATTAAAGGAGCAACGGCGTAAGGGCACAACGGCACCTTTGCGCCGTTGTACCTTTTTTATACCTTTGTCAGCTCTATTTGAATGGTTATGGGAACTATTTATAATTTATCGATTTACATTTTATCGGCTTTCTCCAGGTTGCTGGCCCTGATAAATCCAAAGG
>JAKLDT010000274.1 GCA_022703405.1 Bacteroidota bacterium
GACTTATCAAGAAAATTATTATTTCTGATTTTATTGCAGTGAACTTTGTTGACAGGGTATTTGATTCACCTTCTCTATTTTCGGGTTTCGAAAACCTTATGGCTGTTTACGGATATGGCCTGCAGATTTACTGCGATTTTTCAGGATACACAGATATTGCAATAGGACTGGGTCTTATTTTTGGCTTCAGGTTTCCGGTAAACTTCAACTCACCATATAAGGCAAGCGGTGTGAGTGATTTCTGGAAAAGATGGCACATATCACTTTCACGATGGCTGAAGGATTACCTGTATATTTCACTTGGAGGAAACAGAAAGGGGAAGATCAGGACTTACATTAACCTGATGCTCACAATGTTGCTGGGCGGGTTGTGGCACGGAGCTTCACTGCGTTTTATAATCTGGGGAGCCATGCATGGTACCGGACTTGTAATTAACAGAATATGGAGCAGCCTTACGAAAAACAGGTTTAACGGGGGATGGGCGGGAAACCTGCTGTCGGTAATAATTACATTTAATTTTGTCAGCTTCTGCTGGATCTTTTTCAGGGCCCCTGATATTGAAAGTGTGAAGATAATGTTGGGGCAGATCCTGTCAGCATTCACTCCAGGCTCTTATATGACTGTTATTCCAGCCTATGGAAGTGTTTTCCTGCTTATGTTTGCGGGATATGTAATACATTTTCTTCCGGAAAATGTAAAGGAAGCTTACAGGGGATTATTTATTAAAGTGCCGCTTGTCTTACAGCTTGTTACAGTTTTCTTTGTCGCTGTTCTTCTTTACCAGATGCGGACAACCGATGTCATGCCCTTTATTTATTTCAGATTCTGATTAAAGGATTTTGAATATCTTTAGATAGACAAAAATGTATTTTAACTATGAAACAACTGCTTCCTGTTATCCTTATACTGGCAGCTGGCTGTAAGTCAGTTACTGAAAATCCATATACCCTGATTCCCCAGCGAATTGATTTCAGGGAATTTGAACAGCCATCATCAATGTACAGGTCTGTTCCTTTCTACTCCCTGAATGACCTTCTCGATTCTGCAGAGCTCGACAGGCAGGTCGGGGAGTTTGCAAAAGGCGGATACGGTGGAGTTTACCTGCACAGCCGTACAGGGCTCCTGACAGAATACCTTGGCACTGACTGGTGGAAGGTTATGGACGCCGGGCTGAAAGCAGCTCAGAGGACCGGCACCTATGCCTGGTTTTATGATGAGGACAAATGGCCAAGCGGTTTTGCAGGAGGAGTAGTGCCACTTAAGAGTGAAGACTTTCATGCCCGCTGTCTTGCAAGAATAAAGAAATCAGATCCGCTTCCGGAGGGATCAAAACTTCTTTTCTCAGACGATAACTTCAATTATATCGAATACAAAATGAGGAGCGGCAATGCCTGGTATAACGGCACCTGCTATGTCGATCTTTTAAATCCGGCAACAGTTAAGGAGTTTATTAATTCAAGCTATGTGCCTTATGCTGAGCGATATGCAGGAAGCTATGGAAAGGATGCCCTGGGTATTTTCACCGATGAGCCTCAGATGATGTCATCAACAGGTGATTTTGCCAATGAGGGGATCAGGCCTTTTTCACCTGTTATTGCAGAGAGGTTCAGGAATGATAACGGATATGAACTATATCCTGTACTCCCTTCTCTTTTCGACACAATAAAGGGATATGAGAAGGTGAGGATTGATTATTACAGGACACTTTCAAAGCAGCTTGAAGAGAGTTTCAGCAAACAGATAGGTGACTTCTGTTCAACAAACAATATGCTGTGGACAGGACATTATAACGGAGAAGAGAGTCTTGTTACGGTTCGCAACAATGTGGGCAATCTGATGCTTCAGCTTCGTCACATGCAGCAACCCGGCATGGACCACCTAGGCCTTCATATCGATAATGCACTTAATGTATCAAGGCAGGTATCATCTGTTGCTAATCAGTATGGTATAGCACGCAGATTATCAGAGGCTTATGGTATAAGCGGACAGAATATGAACTTTGAGGACCGCGCCTGGATTGCCTCATGGCACACACTAACCGGGATTAACCACCTTTGTCCGCACCTGGCACTTTACAGCATGAAGGGTACAAGGAAAAGAGATTATCCGCCGACCCTGAGTCCTCAGCAACCCTACTGGCAAAACAACAGGCTGCTTGAAGACTATACTGCAAGGCTCTGTTACCTTGCCTCGGCAGGCAGTTATGCTGCAGAGTTTCTTGTAGTGCATCCTCTTGAAAGTGAATATTTTGAGCAGTCTTCCTTCAGCCAGTCATGGACTGAAAGAAATGGCAGATACGTTGGTCTCCTCGGAAAGCTTCAGGAGTATCACCGTGATTATGATCTTGGTGATGAACAGATTCTATCGGAGATCGGAAGTGTAAAGGGCGATAAAATTATTGCAGGCAAACAGTCTTACAAAGGCGTCATCCTTCCATATATGCTCACAATACGAAAAACCACAATTGAACTGCTCAGAAACTTTGCAGGAGCAGGAGGTATAATTCTTGCAACAGAAATGCCTCAGTATGTTGACGGGGTGAAAGATACTGAACTGCTGGCGGAGCTTGGAAGCATTGTTAAGCTTGTTACAGATGATGAACTTGAAGCAGCATTGAGCGCTTCCGTACAGCCTGCAGTGAAAGTAACAGGCGATAATTCTGAAATGGTATGGACAAGCAGAAGGATTGCCGGGGGAAATGAATTTATCCAGGTTACAAATACATCAAGGCTAGAAACAATAAGATGCAGGGTGGAGCTGACCGGCAGTCAGGATATTGTACTGCTCGATCCGGCATTCGGCAGGGCTTATGAAATAAAAAATGAAAGCGGATATGAGTTGCTGCTGCATCCCGCTCAGAGCTATATTCTTGCCGACAGGGGCATTGTTGATAACCTTACATTATCAGGAAGCTATTCAATTCCTTCAGGCGATGAAGAAGTACTAGCAATTGTTGGCGACTGGAAAGGCAAACGACTTGATGTTAATTCATTAACACTTGATTTTGCCAGGTATTCAACTGACGGAGGTAAGAGCTTCAGTTCTCCTGAGCCGATAATCGGGATCCATCAGCGCCTTACTGAAAAGCACTATAACGGACCACTTGTCCTTTCAGTTGATTTCAATGTGCTTAATGTACCTGCAGCAATTAATCTTGTAACGGAACAGCCTGAGATGTACTCAGCAATAAAGGTTAACGGAAGCGCTGTAACTTATGACGGTAAGGCCTTCTACCGCGATATGACATTTAAAGCCGCTCCGGTAACAGAATTTGTGAAAAAGGGAGTGAACAACATAGCACTTTACATCGATTATAAGGCTGCGGTGCAGGATAGCCGTGATCCCTTTGCCAGGTACGGGAGCGAGATTGAAAGCATTTACCTTACCGGTGAATTTGGCATTAAGGGAATTGAATCGACGCTGCCTGAAGAACCGTCGCAGCATAACGTAA
>JAKLDT010000275.1 GCA_022703405.1 Bacteroidota bacterium
TCTCAAATAATGAAAAAAGTAATCCTTATCACAGGGATATCTTCCGGCTTTGGCAGGGAGACTGCAAAATTACTTGCTGAAAAAGGACACATTGTTTACGGTACAGTCCGTAATAATCCGCCGTCCGGTTCCACTTTGAACTCACTGATTATGGATCTTACCGATCATGAATCGGTGAAGCAGGCCGTTTCCACAGTCATTTCAAAAGAAGGCAGGATTGATGTCCTTATCAACAATGCCGGAATGCATACCGGCGGACCGGCTGAGACAATCCCGATGGAATATATAAAAAAGCAGATGGACACCAACTTCCTGGGAATGGTGCAGATTGTAAAGGAAGTTCTGCCGGTCATGAGAAGCCAGGGAGGAGGCACAATAATAAATTTCTCCTCGATAGGCGGACTTATGGGTTTGCCATACCAGCCCTATTATTCTGCAAGCAAATTTGCAATTGAAGGCTTCAGTGAAGCCCTGCGTATGGAAATCGGCAGCTTCAATATAAAGGTTGTTGTTATCAATCCCGGTGATTTTCATACAAGCAATTCTGCAAACAGGAGAAATTTCCTTGCTCCCACAGATAGCTCAGATCCTTATCATGAGCAATACAGGAAAACACTGCAAAAGATTGAAAATGATGAAGGTAAAGGCTGGGCTCCTGAAGTGCTTGCAAAAAAGCTAGTCAGAATAGTGGAATGTAAAAATCCCCGTCAGCGATACATAATAGGATCATTCGAACAGAAACTGTCAGTCTGCCTCAAGGCTGTGCTTCCGGGCCGGATCTTCAGGGCAATAATACAGGATTACTATAAGATAAAGTAATCATAGGGTCTTTACGACTTGGCACACGGCTCACGGCTCACGACGCACGGCGCACGGTGTTTGCCAACTGCCAACTTTTTGTTTTGTCTTGCAGTCTCCTTATTTATAATACATAATGCGGGATCTTCAATAACTCACCGTTCTTAAGAGCAGACTGATGTGCAATTATACCGGGGACTGTCATATTAAGGGCAACAGCAATATTTACAAGAGGTGTTTTATCGAGTATCACTGATTCAACAAAGTTGTTCATCAGGTAACCATGAGAACCGCCGTGACCACCTGCCGGCACACCCGGAGGAAGCATTGGTTTTCTTAAGTCAGGGAGCTTTGTCTCAAGTCCCTGGTATTTTCCGTAAAAAGAACCTCTCTGTCCTCTTATCCGGCCTCTTTCCCCATCATCACCAGGCGTGTCCCAGCTCACTGCCATCCTTGCCGATCCTCCGTTATCTGCTCTGAAAAGCGCTATTTCGGTGCCAAAGGGATTTCCATAAATATTATTTTCAGGCTTTAAATGCTCTATCAGACTTGGCATACCCTGGCAGGCCACTTCTGTGAAATGACCATCTTTAACACCAATATAGAAAGCATTTGAATGGGTCGGATACCACTGCGGCGGAAGCCCGATCCTCCAACCTTTGTAAGAGTCAATAGGAACCTGCATATAATGATAGTATTCTCCCTCAGAATAAACAAGCTCACCAAGCCCTCCCGATTCTGATATACGTCGCATTGCATACAGGTCCTCCCTGTAACATGATGTTTCGAACATCATATACTTCAAACCGCTTTTTTTAACCGCTTCATAAAGCTTTTCAGCATCCTCAAGTGAACCGAATACTGCCGGAACAGCTGAGGCCACATGTTTGCCGTATTTCAGGCACTCAAGCACATGAGCAGCATGCGAAGGGGCATCTGTTGCAACAAATACAGCCTCAATCCTGTCATCCTTTACCATTTCCTCAATTGAAGGATAGGTTTTACTGCAGTTACATATTCTTGCAAGCTGCTCACATCTGTCGGGAAAAAGATCAGTAACTGCAACAACCTCGACATTAGGATGGTTCTGAAATCCAAAATCAGCACCAAAACGACATACCCCATATCCTGCAATTCCAACTCTTAATTTCCTGTCAGAGAACGACTTCCACGGAACCTGGCTGATATTACCCTGCTCTGACCGTTCAAATCCCTGGATTGCAGGCGGAACAACTCCCGCATCTGCGGCTTTTTTTGTTGAACTGCATGCTGTGTTGAATGCTCCAAGGGCTAATGCTCCGATACTAGCTGACTTTATAAAGTTCCTTCTTGACCAGTCATTTTTTTTCATTTTGAATCAATTGTAGTTTTTTAAAAAGAATTTGGCAGCTACTGAACATAAAAATCCTGTCTGCCGAGGTTTTTGTTTTTAAAGTTATTAATTTTCCATATCTGAATACCCAATATTCTTTTTTATGAAAAAGTTTCTTTTACCCTCCCTTCTGATCTGTATGATATTTACTCAGGCATGCAGTAAAAAACCATCTGAGGCAAAAGTATATGACCTCACATGCGAAAATCTTGTTAACCCTGATGGCATCGGCACTTCTGAACCAGGCCTGAGCTGGAAGATTTCATCAGAAAAAAACGGAACCATTCAGAGAGCATGGCAGATAATTGCAGCCTCCGACAGCAGCATGCTTAATGAAAATGAAGCTGATCTCTGGAATTCGGGAAAGACAGAAAGCCCTGAACAGATATTGATACCATATTCAGGAAAGAAGCTTCAATCAGGATCAGCCTGCTATTGGAAAGTGAGGATCTGGGATGAGAAAAACAGGTCGTCGGAATGGAGTCCTGCAGCAACCTTCAGCATCGGATTATTAACCAGTTCCGACTGGCAGGCAGATTATATTTCATACAGGAATAATACCGGACAGTCAGTCTCACCGCAGTTTTACAAATCCTTTGAGATTAATGAGATTCCGGAAAAGGCCTTCCTGTATGTGAATTCACTTGGTTATCATGAAGCATACCTCAACGGCAGGAAGTTAGGTAAAGAAGTACTCACTCCTGCTGTTGCACAGTTCAGTAAAAGGTCGCAGGTGGTGACATATAATCTGACATCCAGGATTGTTAGCGGTGAAAACCATCTGATAATATGGGCAGGAAGAGGATGGTACGCCCCTGGTTTGCCAGGAGTGGTTGCAGATGGTCCTGTTATCAGGGCACAGATCAATGGAATGGCGCAGGGTAAATTGACTGCCATACTGAAAACTGACTCAACATGGAAAGCAAGAAGCAGCGGTTATTTCACTCTCGGCACATGGAAACCGGGTGATTTTGGCGGTGAAAAAATTGATGCATCCCTCCTGCTTGATGACCTCACTGGCACATCATTAAAATCTGCTGCCTGGGAACCTGTAGCAGGGGTCAGGATTCCTGACCATCAGGCTACCGCGCAACTTACTGAAGGAAACATCATTACAGACACACTAAAAGCAGTGACAGTCACTTCCCCCGGAAACAAAAAATGGCTTGCTGATATCGGAACCACTCTGACAGGCTGGACAGAAATAAGATTTGAAAAGCTGAAAAAAGGACAAATACTGGAGCTGCAGTTTTGTGACCACCTCGACAAGGATG
>JAKLDT010000276.1 GCA_022703405.1 Bacteroidota bacterium
CCTGAATTCTGCAAAGGCCTGGTCAGGGATGAAAAGCGGGATAATATCTCCCGGTCTGCTCCGATGTACTTATAATCAGTGCCGTTTGATGCCCTGAAAGAGCTGAAATTGAATTCAAACGAGAGTTCACTCCCCGGCTTCGCAAAAGCATGCCTGTACCACAACGAATAATGGGTGTTCAGGTTTTTATCGGAGTCGTCTTTCTGGAGTTTAAGGCCATTCTCCCCTTCTCTGTCCTTTACCAGATATTCTGCACTGCCATCAAATTCTGCAGAAAACGGATTCAGATAAGAATAGAGGCTAAACTGGTTGTTTTTGTTAATCTGATAATCAAGTCCCAGATGAAAAACATTTGACCAGTCCTTCTGCCTTACAAACTGATTTGCCGTAATTTCAGTTTTCCCGGAACTGTTTTCCACCTTCCTGTAACCCGATTCAGTAATGTCAAAATAACTGAAAGAACCTGTATACGAGGCGAAGAGTTCAGCATTCCCCTTTATGAAAGATGTGCTTATGGAAGGATGGGAATAGATAATTGATTTCAGGACAGGCACTTCCACAGAAATATTACCATTCAGACCCTCTCCTGTCCTTTCTTTCATAACGATATTTATCACACCTGATACTGTTGCATCATATTCCGGTCCAGGAGAATTCAGTATTTCAACCCTGTCGATATCTTCAGGACTGATACGGCTTACATAATTTTTATCCCTGTCTTTTCCGTCAACCTGAATTATAATATCTGATTTCCCGTTTACTGATATATTCTTCATGAGGTCAATCTGAATACCAGGAATATAGCCAAGCAGGTCAGTACCGGTAGCAGAAACCCCATTCAGTTTTTCATTAGTAAAAAATACTGTCCTGTCAGCTTCTTTTTTTGCTTTTATCCGTTCACCTGAAACAATAACTTCCTCAAGTATCGCAATTTGTTGTTGTAGAATTATCTCCCCCATATTCGAATCTGATACGAGATTCACTTCAACAATAAATGGCTGATAACCTAACGCACTGATTCTTAACCTGTAATTTCCGGCTGCAAGCGGGCCGGCTGTAAAATTACCTTCATAATCACCTGATACTCCGGTCAGAAAAACCGAATCGGGTAAATGACTAATTGCAATAGTTGCAAAAATCACAGGTTCATGACTTTGCCTGTCTGTAAGCTTGCCCTGTATAATAAACCGGGCATCTCCCTGACCATTTAAGGTGAATAACAGTCCAAATAATAAAAAGAAAGAAAAGACTGTCCAACTGCAGCATTTTTCGTGTAAAATTGTTTTCATAGGTTCCTTTAATGATTTTAAATTTTTAATAACAATGCTGCAAAATGAAACAATAAGACATTATGCTCCAATGTATTGGGATATACAGCAAGGAATTGTTATGAAGTGCCGTAAGCTTGTTACGAAAAGCAAGATGCTGTTATGAAAAACAAGGTATCCTAATTAAGCTTTGAGAAAGCTTCGTCAAATTTCGGGATATTATTTCTTGAAACAGGAATAAGTGAACCGGTATCTGAAAGAGTCAGCTGGTACCCCAGAATATTACCTTTCTTTCCTGTTATCTTTTTCATATTCACGATGAAAGCCCTGTGTGTCCGAAGAAGATCCGGAAAAGCTTTCAATTGCTCCTCCACATTAGTTATTGAGTTTCGTATTGTCTCTTTTTTGATAACATTGTCCTTAATCAGGCAGAAAACAACATAATTGCCGTCTGACTCAGCATAAATGAACTGGTCGGGAAAAAAGCTTAGTTCCTCTTTCTTAAGCCTGGAATTTATAATAACCAACGGCTCTTTTTCAGTTTTTTCCTGTTGTGATAATTTGCCTGCTGTTTTGCCGGCATCGTCCGGATCAAGCAGATAACGGTAATTAAGTGCCGAAAAAAAGAGAAAAGGTAATAATCCGAGGAGGAAAGCCCTGCTCACAGAGTCAAAATAAGTACTTAAATTAAGCCTGTCAGCTGGTGCTTCAACAAAAAACCCCATGAGCCAGATCACAGTACCCACACCGCATAGGACAAGTAGTACCGAACATGCTTCTCTTACCAGGGTCCAATCTTTGACATCAGAGAACCACCTGATGCGGCCAAGAAGCCATTCGAAAATTATTACCGACAAGCCTGTGCCAACACTGTAAATGGCTATTGTAGCAACAAAACTGAGTGACTGTGAAGCCGTTGTATCAAGAGGCTTGTAAAGAATGACAAAGAGAAAGGTAAAGAGAGCAATTATTACAGCGCCAGCCCCGGGATTTTCAATAAGGTAATTTCGGGGATATTTTTTCTTAAGCAAAAAGCCGAACATAACATTATTTTGTAGTAATAAAAATACATGAATTATGTTCAATGCTGCCAGCTGCATTGAGATTTTTTAAAGTAAGCAAATGTAAGGTTTTTGTAAGATTTTGTAAGAGTAGTACTGTTATCATCTGGCTTCTGAACATTACTTGTATTCCGGATTTTAGTTTTGATTTTGGCATTATGAATATCTTTGCCAGTGCAATGCTCAATGTTGCATTTTTGCTATGGACTGATTCAGGAACAGACTCTGATGGATGATGGACCCGGTAAACACTTCTATGAAAAATAAGATGGAAAAACATAAAATCACCTGCGTAAAATGTGGTTATTCCTTCGACAGGACAAAAGAATACAAGCACTGTTCAAACTGTTTTGCCTGCACCGGATGCGAGATTTATTACTGTCCCTCCTGTGATAATGAAATCATTATAATACCAATGAAGAAATTTGATTAGCTTTTAAAAATGCAAAATATATCATCTTGCGTATTTTGTCTTCCTTTCTGAGTATATTTGCTCAGCTTATTGCCTAAAAATTTCACCACTATGCCGGAAGACGATAAGAATACAATCCTGCAACTCCAGACCAGGATTAGGGATTTAGAGGAAAAACTGGCATCAGCTGCTTTTGACAACACCGCGCAGAGACTTAAACAGGCAGAACTTGTAACCGGAACAGGAAACTGGGAATTGCATCTCAGCACAGGGAAAATGTACGGTTCAGAAGGCGCCATGAAAATATACGGGCTGAAATCCTGTGAGTTAAACTATGACGAAGTAAAAACCATACCTCTGCCTGAGTACCGGCAATTAATGGACAAGGCTGTTAAGGATCTGATAGATGAAGACCAGCCATACAACATAGAATTTAAAATCAGGAACAGGGAAAATGGCAAGATACTTGATTTACACTCCACAGCATATTTTGACAGAACTAAAAACATGATTTTTGGTGTTATACGCGATATAACTGAACAGAAATCAAATGAGGCTGAACTCACAAAACGAAGTGACAATCTTGCCATTCAGCTAAAAATCTCAATGGACCTGCTTGAAAAGGCTGACAGGAAAAGTGTGCTGATTAACATTCTTG
>JAKLDT010000277.1 GCA_022703405.1 Bacteroidota bacterium
CTCATTTGCGTGATCTGAGATCCTTACTTCAAGCCCTTCGTGACTGAAAACTGTCCTTTCAAACATCTTATGATCAATTCCTTTAGTTTGTCTTATTGTCAAGACTTCCGAATACACGCTGCAGAACCGGAGTTATCCTGGCCGATACATCTTTTCTTATCTTTAGCTCTTCTCCTTCCACCTTCAGGAAAATCCCGTCAAGCGCCTTTTTTGTAAGATGATCATTAAGATCAGTGTTAACAGGCTTAAGATTTGCCAGTCTGCCGGCAACAGAATTTGCAAGAGTGTTCCATTTACCCGTAAGGGCATTCCAGGAATCAGCAGTTGAAATATTCCCGACAATTGCCTTTGCTGTAGATGCTTCAATCTTAGGCTTATACAATGCATACAGTTCGTTGTAAGTTGTGTTTTTCAGATAACCGGTTGCAGCATTATCGGCCCCCCTTAGTATATTGAATGCATCTTTCACTGTCATTTGCCTTATGCTGTTTGCGAAAACGGGAGCAGCTTCCCTGGCGGCATCTTCTGCTGCCCTGTTTATCCTGAGAATGACATCCTCAACAAGCTTGTCTCCTCCCGGTAGTTTTGATATGTTGTCGGTTATCATCCTTGCCTCATCAGGAAGAAGGATCTTTACAGCAGCATCTTTATAGTATCCGTCAAGCGCAGATAGTACCTGGGATGAATTCTTTGAACCTGTAACAAGCGCTTCTTTCAGCCCATTAATAACCTCCGACTCCGTTAATGGGGCTGGTGCGGCAGTCTGTAATACTGTAAGCAATTCAGCGCATGCTGTTAATAAAATAACAGCAGCGGCAAAAATCAAATATCTTGCTTTCATATTGTGTTATTTATGTAGTATAACAAGTTTACTTAATCACTGATAGAAAAGCCCTGGAAATCAAAAGGTCCTCAGGTGTGGTTATTTTAATATTTTCCCTGTTCCCTTCAACAAGGTTAATTACCTCCCCGGCGCTTTCGAGCACAGTGGCATCGTCAGTGAATTCCGGCCTGTAACACTGATTATATGCTTTCTTCAGGAGCTCGGCACTGAATACCTGTGGTGTCTGTATCTGCCTTACCTGCAACCTGTTTATGGGATGATTTCCCGTATCTGTAACTATTCTCAATGATTCAGCAACAGTAACTGCAGGTATGGCATTTCCCTTCTTCTCTGCTGTCTCAAAACATCTTTTTATCGTATCATCGCTCACAAAAGGACGTACGCCATCATGAATGGCCACAATACCAGGGCTGTTTACAAACTTCAGGCCGTTCCTGACGGAATAAAACCTGGCAGTGCCTCCTTTTACAAGTGTTTGCGGAATGCTGAAAGAATGTTTTTCCTGGAGATACAGCCAGTGCCTCAGCTGGTCTTCCGGCAGAACGGTTATGATTTCCACAGCTTCATTAAAGGCTTTAAAACGCTCTATCGTGTGCATCAGTACCGGTCTGCCTGCCAGTTCAAGAAACTGTTTTGGCACCTCGGCTCCCATCCTCTTCCCGCTGCCGCCTGCGACAATTACAACATAAAACTGCATGCTGCTTTATCTATTCCTTTGTGTATAAGAATCTTTTAATGCTCTTCTTCGGAGTCTTAACAAATTCCTCCGGATGTATCCTGTATTTACTTACTGCCATGAATTCAGGAAGTCTTTCATTTACATCCTTCTTCACATGCTCAAGCATCTGAATGAATTGATCCTCTGAAATATTGTCTTTCTTAAGCATCTCATAATCAGGAAAAACAAGGGCAACAAGCTTGTTTTCTTCAGAAATTACAAGGGATTCAACAATATAGTCCTTGTTGTTTATTATAGATTCAATCTCTTCAGGATATATATTCTTACCGGAAGGACCCAGTATCATGCTTTTGCTTCTTCCCTTAATAAAGACATTCCCGTCTTTGTCAATTAATCCGAGGTCGCCTGTATGCATCCAGCCTTTGCTGTCAATCATTTCGCTTGTCGCTTTTTCATTCTTATAATAGCCAAGCATAACATTATCGCCCCTGAGGATTATCTCTCCTACAATCTTTTCAGGATCGGGCGAATCTATTGTAACCTCAAGTGTGTCAACAGATTTTCCCGAGGCTCCCAGCTTTGTTGTATTCCATGACCTGTAACTGATCAGTGGTCCGCATTCCGTCATACCGTAACCTACTGTGAACCGGAACCCTATTTTCCGGAAGAATCTTTCTGCATCAGCATTGAATGCCGCTCCCCCGATAACAACTTCCTTGAATCTGCCTCCAAAGGTATGGACAAGCTTCTCCCTTATCTTTTTATGCAGGATGATATTAATACCCGGGATGGCAAGCAGGATCTTCATTGCGGGCTTCGAAATAACAGGCAGCAACTGCTTCTTGTAGATCTTTTCAATCACAAGCGGCACAGATAATATCAGACGTGGCCTTATTTCACTGAAAGCCTGAATAAGTATCTGTGGCGAAGGAGTTTTTGTCAGTATTGTTATATGGCAGCCTATTGTGAAGGGAAACAGGAATTCAAAGGCGCATCCGTATGTGTGGGCCAGCGGAAGAAATGAAACTACCGGGTCTCCCGGTTCAAGAGGCATATTATTCTGGGCAAATCTAATGTTGCAGGCAAGGCTATTGTGTGATATCATCACTCCTTTGGAGAAACCTGTTGTTCCTGAAGTATATGAGATTACAGCAAGCTTGTCATTTGTAACGTCAGAAAACTTTATGTCTTCCTGTTTCAGGTCAGGATAGGTCTTTTCATACTTCTCCTCAACACTGTCAAAACTACTTTTAAAAGCATGAGCAACTGAGGCAATCATACTGAAATCATCGAGAGAAACAACTCCTGATATTGCAGGAAGCTTTGAAAGGTCGAGCGATTCAAAGATCTTGTCATCGACAAAAAGGATTTTTGAATCAGAATGATTGGCGATATTTGTCAGATCTTCCGGTTTGAAATCAGGTAGTATAGGTACAATTACTGCACCATAAGTTACTGTTGCAAGGTAGGTTATGCACCAGTTTGCAGAGTTCCTTCCGATAAGCGCAATCTTATCTCCTTCCTCAATTCCTGCTCCCCTGAAAAGAAAATGAAGCTTCAGTATCTTTTCAGCTATCCGCCTGTATGAATAACCAGGCTCCCTGTAGTTCGATAAAGCTTCAATTCTCCAGTTTTGCCTGATGCTCTGTTCGATATAGCCAACCAATCTTTCCTGGATCATAGTCCTGATAATTAAAAATTAAATAAAATACATAATGAAAAGGGCGATTATAGAGAAGAAGTTCACAACAGTAAAGAAATAATTGTACCCTTCTCTCTTTTTAGCAAACTGCCCGAGCTTCCTTGCAAAAATCCCTATTGTCGGGACAAAAAGCACAAGGAGGAAGGCAAAAAATT
>JAKLDT010000278.1 GCA_022703405.1 Bacteroidota bacterium
TGGCGGAATGAGTTTTCAGAGGCTTCTCCCCTTCCGGCAATTGCAAAAGCAGTACCATGAACAGGTGAAGTTCTTATAAAGGGCAGTCCGGCAGTGAAATTTACTCCTGTGTCAAATGAAAGGGCCTTGAAAGGGCTTAAACCCTGGTCGTGATACATTGATAAAATACCATCGAATTTTTTGAACATACCTGCACCGAAAAATCCATCGGAAGGAAAGGGGCCGAAAAGCAGAATACCTTCCTTCTGAGCCTGCTGTATTGCCGGGGTAATTATCTCAGCCTCCTCTGTTCCAAGCAATGAATTATCTCCTGCATGAGGATTCAGACCAAGAACAGCTATCCTTGGCTTACGAATGGCAAAATCAACAATAAGGGAATTGTTCATTATCCTTAACTTCCTGAGAATAAGATCTATGCTTATTGATTCTGAAACCTTACCCAGAGGGATATGGCCTGTCACAAAACCTATACGCATGCTTTCCCCGATCATGAACATCAACACATCCTCTTTGCCTGCCTTCGATTTGAGATATTCGGTATGACCTTTGAACTGAAACTTTTCAGAGTGAATGTTATGCTTGTCGATGGGTGCTGTAATCAGCACATCAATTTTACCGTTCTTGAGGTCAGCAACAGCTCTTTCCAGTGATACAAGGGCAGCTTCTCCTCCATGAGTAGTTGATTTCCCCAGTTCGACCCTTATATTGTCGTCGAGGCAGTTGATCATGTTCGATTTTCGTGCATGAGCCTCTTCGGGAGAGCGGACATTATTAAAGCTGAAATTTGAAATATTCAATGCCTTACGATGATATGCCGCTACCTTGGGTGATCCATAAACCACTGGTGTGCAAATCTCTGTCATCAATGGGTCCGACAGAGCCTTAATTATAACCTCATAACCGATCCCGTTAATATCACCCTGAGATATGCCTGCAAGTATGCTTTTTTTCTCCATTTTCCGTTTTATTTCATTTGAGTATGGCTTTCAGCCAGTTTTTTAAGGAAGGTTGCCAGCAACCTGAGGCCTGAACCACTGCTGTTCTTTGTTCTGTAATAATCATCTTTTTTCAGCATTGAAGTACCGGCAATGTCGAGATGAATAAGGGGGTATTTTGCAAATTTTTCAAGGAATTTACCTGCAATAATGGCTCCTGCTTCCCTGCCACCCACATTATTCATGTCGGCCACATCTGATTTAAGCAACTCTCCGTATTCGTCCCAGAAGGGCAGCTCTCCCAGCCTTTCATAAACCTCATTGCCAGCGTCCAGGAGCATATTGATATGTTTCCTGTCAGCATTTGTCATCAGTGCAATAGCCTGATTTCCGAATGTCATTGCAGCAGAACCTGTAAGTGTTGCAATATCAATTATCAGCTCCGGCTTATATTTTGAGGCATAACTGATTGCATCGGCAAGAATAAGCCTTCCCTCAGCATCAGTATTTCCTATCTCAACAGTCATCTTGTTATACATTGTAATAATGTCACCCTGGGTGTAGGCATTTCCTCCCGGTCTGTTATCAGTTGAAGGGATCAGACCAACGACGTGCACCGGCAAATCAGCTTTAGCGACAGCATACATAACACATGCAACTGTTGCAGCTCCTGCCATATCGCCGTTCATTCCGGCCATATAATCGCCTGTTTTTATATTAAGCCCGCCTGTGTCATAAACAATCCCTTTGCCAACAAGTACAACAGGTTTGCTGTTTACAGGCTTCTCAGGATGCCATTCAAGAATTGAAAATACCGGAGGGTCAACACTGCCACGGTTAACTGCAAGAAGTCCGCCCATTTTAAGCGCTTCAATCTTACCCTTCGTAAGAACATCAACAGTAAAGCCGGCTGACTCGCCAAGCTTTTTTATTTCATTTGCAAGAGAAGTTGCATTAAGATGATTTACAGGTTCATTCGTAAGATCCCGGGCTATATAAACAGCAGTAGTAAGCTCATCAAGCCACCTCAGATCCTTCTCGCTTATTTCACTATGAAGATAGATAACTGAAAGATAGTGTTCCTTAGCGTCCTTCTCTGCCTCGGTTTTGTATTTACTGAAAGTGTATATGCTCAGGATAAGACCTTCGGTAAAATCCTCAACTGCTCCGGAATATGCCTGATGAGAAGTTACTACAAGCTCAGCATGATTATGCCTTTTTATCAGTTTCTTCAGGTTGCTGGCTTCCCGTCTAAGCTCTTCCTTCACCCTGTAAGGTTCTTTTTCATCCCTGGTCTTTACAAGATAGATACACCTGTTATACGAATTGATGAAAACATGATTATCGTTTTCCCTGATGCGTTTGAGGGCAAAGCGTTTTTCCTCGTCATTCAGCTTAAGGAAAGCAGGGATATCATTTCCGCCTAAAATACAAACAACTGACTGATCAGGGGATATTTGTGAAGTTCTCTTTAAAACCGGCTTCATGAGCATTTCAATCAACTTTAAAAGTTGTAAAGTTAATTAAAATATTGAATGATTACTCTGGCAAAGAGTTACCTTTGCAGCCTGACATAGTGAACATATTTATTCATAACATGGAGCTGAATAAAATCTTTTATAAAGCACTGAGCCTTAAAGCTCTTTCAATAGATGAAGGACTTGCTCTTTATAATAATGCACCGCTTGTTGAGCTTATGTTTGTTGCCGATAAACTCCGGCAGGTTCATGTACCAGGAAAGAGAGCCGGATGGATGATAGACAGGAATGTAAACCTTACCAACATCTGTTTTTCACAATGCACATTCTGCAACTTCTGCAGAAAAAAAAGCTCTGAAGATGCATATATTACAACAATTGATGAGTACAGAAAGAAAATTGACGAGCTGTTTGAGCTGGGTGGAAACCAGATTTTATTGCAGGGCGGCATGAACCCGGAGCTTGGGATTGGTTTTTATGAAAACCTCTTCCGCAGACTTAAGGAGCTTTACCCTGCACTCAGGCTTCATGCTCTTGGTCCTCCTGAAATAGTATATCTTGCCAGGAAAGAAAATCTTACTTACAGGGAGGTCCTTGAAAGACTTATCAGCTCCGGACTTGATTCACTTCCAGGGGCCGGTGCAGAAATTCTCTGCGACAGGGTAAGAAAAATTGTATCACCTGCAAAAGCCGGCACTGAAGAGTGGCTTGGCGTGATGCGTGAAGCACACAGGTTGAATCTTCCCACCTCGGCAACAATGATGTATGGACATATCGAAACTATTGAAGAAAGAATTGAGCATCTTATCAGGCTGAAGGAACTTCAGTCAGAAAAACCTGAAGGAAGCTACGGATTCATTTCTTTCATTCCCTGGCCTTTCCAGGATGAAGGCACAAAGCTCAGGAACAGCTTAGGGGTAAAAAGCACTTATACCGGTCATGAT
>JAKLDT010000279.1 GCA_022703405.1 Bacteroidota bacterium
TTGAAGTAAGCGGTGAATTCAAGACACCAAAGGGAGGAGATGGACCTTACTGGGCACATCCCGTTGTCTGCGGCGGAAGACTCTATCTAAGGCACGCTGACAAAATATTTGTGTATAAGATCAAAATTTAAATACTTAGACAACACTAAGATACATGCGTATTTATTAATTTAGTATATCAAATTGACAATTAACCAAAACAATTTTAATTATGAAAAAAATATCAGGGAGCTTCATTGTCCTTGTGACAATGCTCCTAATTTCTTGTTCAACAGGCAAGAAAGATGAAGGGATAACAGTCCCGTTTGAGAAGTATAGTCTTGAAAACGGACTTACAGTTATACTTAATGAAGACAGGTCAGACCCTATAGCCTCTGTTGCAATCCTTTACCATGTTGGTTCTGCACGTGAGACTGAAGGCAAAACAGGTTTCGCACACCTTTTTGAGCACATGATGTTCCAGAAATCAGAAAACGTTGGAGAAGATCAGCTGTTTAAACTGATCCAGAGTGCAGGCGGCGACCTTAACGGAGGAACAAGCTTTGACAATACCGTATACTTTGAAGTTATCCCCAAGAATGCGCTTGAAATGGTTCTGTGGCTTGAATCAGACAGACTGGGATATCTCGAAAATACTGTAACTAAGGCAGCATTTGCCAATCAGCAGAATGTTGTACAGAATGAAAAGAGACAAAGTGTCGACAATGCACCTTACGGGCATGAAGAAGAGCTCTTGCTCAAAACAATGTTCCCCCAGGGCCACCCGTACAGCTGGGATGTAATCGGTAAGATGGAAGACCTCACAAATGCCACTGTTGAAGATGTTAAGGCTTTTCACGGGAAATTCTATGTTCCAAAAAATGCCACTCTTGTAATTTCAGGTGACATAAATAAGGAAGAAGTAAAGGCTCTGGTTGAAAAATATTTCGCTGAGATTCCGGGCGGTGATCCTGTTGAAAAAGTTGCACCAAAGAATGTATCACTTGCGTCAACTGTCAAGCTCTATCATGAGGACAATTTCGCAAAAGCTCCGAGGTACACAATGGTATTTCCTGTACCCGAGCAATTTACAAAGGATTCTTATGCACTTGATTATCTTGCAGAACTCCTTTCAAACGGCAAGAAAACACCACTCTACAAGGTGCTCGTAAAAGACAAAAAGCTTACCTCCTCTGCAAGAGCCTACAACATGTCACTTGAACTTACAGGAATGTTCAGGATAAGCGTTACCGCAAATCCCGGTGTTAGTCTCAATGATGTTGAAAAAAGCATTTTTGAAGCTTTCGATATGTTTGAAAAGGAAGGTTTCCAGGAAGAAGATCTCGTCAGAATTAAAGCAAAGAATGAAACGGACTTCTATAATAATTTCTCTAGCATCCTGACGAAATCGTTCACCCTGGGGCGTTATCAGATGTTTAAGGATGATCCCTCTTTTTACAGGACCGATTTTGAAAATGCACAGGCTGTAACTGCTGAAGATGTAAAAAGAGTATTTGAAAAATATATCAAGGGGAAAACCTATGTTGCAACCAGTTTTGTGCCAAAAGGAGAAACAGGACTCATAGCAGAAAATTCAGTGAATGCCGGCATTGTTGAGGAAGATGTCACAAAAGCTGCAGAGATAAAAGCTGAAACAGTTGCCGAGGAACCAATAAAAAAGACTCCCACAAAAACAGACAGGAGCAAGCAACCCCCTCTCGGACCTGATCCACAGGTTACGATTCCTTCGGTATGGACAGGAAAACTCGCCAATGGAATTGATATTTTCGGAATAACACATTCTGAATTGCCACTAGTGAACTATTCAATAATCATTGAAGGCGGACATCAGCTTGATGAGCTTGCGAAATCAGGTCTTGCAAACATTACGGCAGCTGTAATGAATGAAGGCACAAAAAACAAAACTCCTGAGGAGCTTGAAGACGCAATAAGGCTGCTTGGCGCTTCAATAAATGTATCTGCATCTAATGAAGCTATCACATTCAGGGTAAGCTCACTGGCAAGGAATTTCGAAAAGACAATTGCACTTGTGGAAGAAATGCTGTTTGAGCCACGCTGGGATGAAGAACAGTATAATCTGGCAAAGCTGAGGGTAATAAATAATCTGAAAAGGAACCAGGCCAACCCAAGTTACCTGGCTTCAACTACTCTCAATAAATTCGTATTTGGCGACAATAATGTTCTGGCAACAGAGCTCACCGGGAAAGCCGAAACTGTTGAAGCTCTGACAATTGAAGACCTTAAATCCTTTTACGCAAATTATCTGTCACCATCACTGGCCAAAATTGTAATTGCCGGAGATATTGACAAGGCAAGGGTTGAGAAAGCATTTGCCGGCCTCAGTGATAAATGGACTCCACTCACTGTCGAGATTCCAAAGGCAGTTATGCCTTCTGCTCCTGAGAAATCCAATATTTATTTTGTCGATATGCCCGGGGCGAAACAATCTGTTATTTATATTGGCTGCCCTTCGCTTATAAGGACAGATCCTGACTATTATCCGCTTTATGTTGCCAATTACAAGCTGGGAGGCACATTCAATGGCATTTTCAACCTTATACTGAGAGAAGAGAAAGGCTTCACTTATGGAGCAAGATCCTACCTCTCATCAGGAAAGAATTATGGCGCTTTCACTGCTTCATCAATGGTAAGGACAAATTCAACACTTGAATCAGTAACAATTTTCAAGACCGAGATGGAAAAATACCGGAAGGAGATGCCACAGGAATATATTGATTTCACAAAATCAGCATTGCTGAAAGGCAATGCACTCAATTTTGAAACCCTGTGGGATCTTGTTGCCATGCTAAACAATATAGCTGTTTATGGTCTGCCTGCAGATTACATAAAACAGGAAGAAGCTTTTGTGAAAGATTTAACAGTTGAAAAGCAGCTTGAGATTGTAAATAAGTATATCGATCCTGCAAAAATGTACTATGTTATTGTAGGTGACGCAAAAACCCAGCTGAAAGAACTTGAGAAAGTGGGCTTAGGTAAGCCGGTATTGTATAAGAATTAAACTCTCTGTGCCCCTCTGTGAAACTCTGTGAAACTCTGTGTAAGTTCTTAATATTTTAATTACACAGAGTGACACAGAGAAACAAAGAGATGCACAGAGAATCAATAAAAATCCTGATTATTTTTATTGAAGATATTTTATTATACATTTGCACCTCCATCAGACCGCATGACTGCATGACTGCAAGACTGCAAGACTGCAAGACAAAAAAATGCCCGGATGGTGGAATGGTAGACACGCAGGACTTAAAATCCTGTGACCATAACGGTTGTGCGGGTTCAAGTCCCGCTCCGGGTACAGAAAGCCTCGATTTATCGGGGC
>JAKLDT010000028.1 GCA_022703405.1 Bacteroidota bacterium
AAGTAATATATTTATAATATTAACCCTAAGATCAGTTTAATCAACCACCCCGGCCGGGTATATAACTTTGTATATATCATATAATCAATCGTCCCGGCCACCCCTCCTTCAAAAGGAGGGGAAACTTCTAACAATCTTTCCTGCCATAAAACTACCCTTAGGTTGACGACTATGCCCCACGGGGGGAAACGGTTGCTATCCATTTAAATAGTTTGTTACATTAATTGTAAAATGCTCCCGAATGCAACAAATTCAGAAATCCGGAGTCTGTTAGTCGGAAAAACTGAACTGAATGCCTTCCTCCATTAATTATTACAATTGGAAAACCTGCAGTTGCAATCTGCCGGTAAAAACATACCATTCGTCGATTGGGAGTTTACCAGTCTCCCGGTTCAGTATAATTTTACGTGATAAACCAAATACTAAAAAATGAAAAAGATCGTGATTTCAGCTTTGACAGCTTTATTATGTGTTTCATTATCAGCACAAAATGCTCCGGTTCTTAAATTAAACCTTGAAAAAAACAAAGTTTACCGCATGCGCTCAGTAACTGAACAGACTGTTGCCCAGACAGTGAATGGCATTCAGCAGAACGTTGTAACAGATGTTACTTATGCCATGTCGCTTAAAATGCTCGACAAAACAAATGATTTCATTGTCACGGAAATTCATTTTGATACGATTATAACAAACACTAATTCAATGGGTAAGGCGACAATTATAAATTCAACTCTTGAAGGTGATATGAAATCGTCTGAAATAGGTGATATAATGTCGTGCATTATGAACAGGATAAGCCGGAATGCACTGTACGTGAAACTTGATTACAGCGGCAAGCCTCTTGAAGTTGTCAATCAGAAGATGCTTTCAGACATGGTGCTCAAAGATACAAGTTCAATTACTCTTACAGGTCCCGTCGCTGATGCAATAAAGAAACAGGTTGTATCAAGTGTCAGCTCCGAAAGTCTGATGAGGATGATAGATATTTTCACCTGGACTCTTCCTGCAAAACAGGTTGCCACAGGCGAAAAATGGCAGATGAACCAGGTGACAAACTCCGGCGGCATGTCACTTGAGATAAAAACGACCTGTAAGCTCGATGATATACAGGGAGAAACAGCTTTAATATCCTCGGAATCAGCAATTAACCCAGCTCCGGGTGCCAGGCCCATTCAGTCTCCGGGCGCCACTGTTACTTATGATAATCTTAAAGGCATGAGCAAATCAGCTATTCTGACAGACATTAATACAGGCCTTACTATAAAAAATGAAGCAAAGACACATATCTCAGGAAACCTTGGGGTGAGCGGCCCCGGATTCAGCATGGATATTCCTATGGACATAAACGGCGAATCAAAGGTTTATCTGGTTAAATAATCTGAATAACAAGGAAATATGAAAATAATATCAGGCTTACTGATGCTGCTTGTAACAGTGGCATCACAGGCTCAGACTATAAACGGAAAAGTATGTTACGGGAAGGATAAATCGCCCGTTCAGTTTGCATCGGTTGCACTTTTGCAGCTTCCCGATTCATCAATGATAACCGGCGGCATAACCCTGACAGATGGCGCTTACAGCCTCGACAGGATCAAGCCGGGGAACTATTACCTGCGCGCCAGCTTTGTAGGCTTCAGGAACGGAGGTAAGCATGTGACAGTTAGTGAGGGACAGAAAGAGATCACTCTCGACACTATTTATCTTAATGAGATATCAACAGAACTTGGTGAAGTGACTGTTGTCGGAGAAAGGCTTAAAGGTAAAGAGATGGTCGACCGTACTTCCTATGCAATTCCCGAAGTGATATCGAAGACTGCAAGCAATGGTTACGACATCCTTAAGAAGATCCCGCAGGTGAATGTTGATTTTCAGAATAATATCACTCTTAACGGAAGCAGTAATTTCATAATCCAGGTCGACGGACGCCAGCGCGACAGGGAATTCCTGGCACGGCTGCTTCCTTCAGATATCCAGAGCATTGAGATCGTCAATAATCCTTCAGGTAAGTATGAAGGCAATATAGATGGTGTAATAAATATTATACTGAAAAAGGAAGCCAGATATGGTATTAGCGGAAATGTTGCCGGAAGCCTGAAACCTTTTAACAGGGTCACAAGCGCCGTGACGGGAAGCATTGACTATTCAGTAGGCAAGGTTACTTTCTATACAACAGCCTTCTCCTTTGTCCAGAACCTGAACATAAACAGCAGGAATGAAAACAGGTTCACCTCTCTGGATTCACTCACAAGCATGACCGGCAGGGGAGATATAAATGTTGGGCAGACTTCGGTGAACAGCGGCTTCGACTATTATGTCAATGATAAGAACAATATAAGCTTCAACGTGAGTTATAAGCCGACTTTCCAGAATGTTGACATGCCTAACAGCACTATACTTTATAAGAGTCTTGTTCCCCTGAACAGCATTCTTTCAACTGTTGATGAGAAATCGCGCAGCAATGAAACAGCTTTCTCACTTTTCTATAAAAAGACCTTTGACAAACAGATAGAGGAGTTCACCGCCGAGGCAAACTATTATATGTTCAGGTCGGATGAAAACAATATTTTCAGCAATACGCGTTACCTGTACAACAGCAATGATGTACTTGACAACTATTCGCGCATTGAGGATAACCTGAACAGGCGAAACTACTTCATGACAAAGCTCGATTATGTCTACCCTCTGGGCATGTATGCTAAACTTGAGACAGGCTACCAGTTCTATTACCAGCAGATGGCATACGATTTCAATATCGACCTGGGTGAGGATAATAATCTCTTTGAATATAATGAGTTCAGGAATTCAGCTTACGGAGGTGTAACCCTTAACCTGAAAAAATTCGGTTTCCAGACTATGCTGAGGGTTGAGAACAGCCATATTGATGCTGATTCGGTTTCAAAGCCTGATTACACTTGTTTACTTCCTTCGGCAAACCTGCAGTATAAGTTCTCTGCTTCGCATAACCTCAAGTTTACTTACAATAGAAGGATAAACAGGCCCGGGATCTATGATATGAATCCTTACTGGCGGATTGGTTCAAACTATGCAATTACCCAGGGTAATCCGGAT
Source organism: Bacteroidota bacterium (assembly GCA_022703405.1). Taxonomy (GTDB): domain Bacteria; phylum Bacteroidota; class Bacteroidia; order Bacteroidales; family VadinHA17; genus LD21. The sequence goes on from JAKLDT010000028.1 coordinate 3,070, forward strand.
CTGCGTCCCGATTATCGCGACAGGCTGCAGCTTACATATACCTGGAACTTCGGGAGCAATTATTTCTCACCTTATATTTATGATGAGTTCTTCTCAGATAAAACAGGGAACCGTTACAGCCTCGTGCAGTCGCCTGTAACCGGGTCGTGGACAACGCTTTCAAAGCCATATAACCTGCTGACAGGCTATGAGATGGGAGGTGGTGTGAATGCTATGCTCTGGTACGTGAACATCAATGCAAGGATTTTCAAGGGCCATTTTGATGGCTATTCTGAAACAGGATTCTCGATACCTCCAAGGGATTACTTCTCATACTCAGTAACAGGCTATGCCTACGGCAACCTCGACAAGAAAAAGAAAATCACCGGTTTCCTTTATATGAACTATAACGGGGTGAATATAAATGCACAGTCAAAGACCTATTCGCTTCCACTGTATGGTCTTGGCGGGCAATATCAGCTGAAGAGCCATTCTTTTGGCGTTTTCTGGCTGCTGCCTTTCAGCCATACTGTTAATTTTCAGCGTACCGAGACTGAAACACCAGTATATAACTCAACAAGCAGCACAGGAATCGATATTGCCAATTTCATTCAGTTCCAGTACTCATATAAATTCAATAAGGGTAAAAATGTGAAGAAACTCGACCGCAAGGTTCAAGTGGAAAGCGACAGCAAGAGCCAGGCTATAGGGAGGTGAGATTTGAGATGTGAGATGTGAGATTTGAGATTTGAGGAGTGAGGAGTGAGGAGTGAGGAGTGAGATGTGAGGCATGAGTGTAGTGTCGTAAGTAATGAGGTTTGAGATATGTAGTGAAGATTGGTAAGAAACGGCTCCCCTCCTTCGCCTTCGCGTAGCCGCTTCGGCAGAGCAAGGCCTGGAGGGGCCGGGGGTGGGTTAGGATTAGTCAAGATTTGAGATTTGAGATGTGAGGAGTGAGGAATGAGATGTGAGATGTGAGATTTGAGATATGAGATGTGAGATGTGAGATGTGAGATGTGAGATGTGAGATGTGAGGAGTCAGGATTCAGTAACATAACAAATGTGGAGGTATATGCGGGTTCCCCTCCTGGGAGGGGCAAGGGGTGGGTTTTTTCAGAAATGTAACCGGTAGCCGGTATTGAGTAAGCACCGAGACACGGAGACCACAGAGATTCACAGAGTAATCTTTGTGGTCTCCTTATAAAATAATTTCCCCTGTTTTCAGTTATTATAGCTGAATTTGAGTAATTTAGATATCTTATCAGCATTTCTGGAAAATATTAAAAGGAGGAAATACTATGAACATGGAGAGTAATGAAAACAAGGGCTCTTTTCAGGGCAATAATGCCGGTACCGACATTAACGACAAGCTTGAAAAGGCAAGACAGGAAGGTGAAAGGAAGGGTGTAAAAAGGGCTTACAGGACAAGCTTCCTGCCTCTGCTGATCTTTGCTGTGATTGTTATATTTCTCTACATGCGTGATCATAAGAAACAGCTTAATCAGATGGAGAGCCAGAAGACTACCCTTACAGGCGAAATATCAGTAAGGGACTCTCTTATAAATGAATGGATTTCAACATTTGATGAGATTGAAAAGAATATCGCGCTTATTAAGGAGAAACAGAATTTCATAACAATAAATTCAAAGGGAAATGAATTGCCTGAAGACAGGAGAATTAAAATTCTTGAGGATATTCAGACAATAAACACTCTCCTTGAACAGAACAAGAAGAAGATTGCTTCACTGACCAGACAGCTTGCAAAATCAGGGGTTACAATAAAGGCTCTTAATCAGAAAGTAGCTGACCTGGAACTTGAAATAAAGAAAAGCGAGAATCTTGTGTCTGACCTTAAAAATGAGCTTGTTGACAAGGATTTTGAGATCGAACAGCTGAATGTACAGGTGGATATAATGCAGGAAACAATCGAACAGAAAGATGAGGTGATTGTAAGTCAGATAAATGAGCTGAACAAGGCTTATTATGCCTGCGGAACTTTCAGGGAGCTGAAAGCAAAGGGCCTGCTGACAAAGGAAGGAGGGTTTATCGGACTTGGCAGAACAAAGACAATTGCTGAGAATTTTTCAGATACTGTTTTCATACAGATCGATATCACTAAAACAAAATCGATACCTGTAAATTCAAAAGAAGCAAAACTTATCTCTGAACATCCCGGAACTTCATATTCCTTCATACGTGAAGGTGATCTGATTGATCATATTGAAATCAAAGATCCTGCAGAATTCTGGCGCATATCGAAATATGCCGTGGTGGAACTGGGGAAGTAGGTTGTAATTTATTGTAATTCGCTGCGCTGTAATTCGCTTCGCTGTAATTCATTGTAGTCACTTTTAAGTACGGCGAAGCCAAATTACGCGCAAAGCGCTAATTACGCCCGCAGGGCAAACTACTTAACCCTGAACGGCTTCACCTTCCATATCTTATCGCAGTAATCCTGTATTGACCTGTCGGATGAAAACTTGCCCATCCTTGCGACATTGAGCACAGCCATCCTGTCCCACTCCGGGCTGTTTTTCCAGGTTTCTGCAACAAGATCCTGGCAGGAAACATAGAGCGGATAATCTGCAAACAACATATACTGATCATCACGCAACAGCCTGTCGGTGATTGGTCTGAACAGGTTTTTGTCGCCTTTTGAGAACAATCCGGAATTTATCATGTCAATTACCTGGTGAAGCTCCTCATTGTATTCGTATATGAAGGCAGGATTATAGCCGTATCTTCTTGTTTCTTCTACCTGTGAAGCAGTGAGTCCGAAAAGGAAGAAGTTTTCAGCTCCAACCTCTTCACGGATCTCAACATTGGCTCCGTCGAGTGTGCCGATAGTAAGTGCCCCGTTGAGGGAGAACTTCATATTGCCTGTACCGCTGGCTTCCTTGCCGGCTGTTGATATCTGTTCAGAAAGGTCTGCTGCCGGGTAGATATTCTGGGCATTTGTCACATTGAAATCAGGGAAGAAGACGACCTTTAGCCTGTCACGTACGTCGGGATCATTGTTCACCACTTCACCTACCGAGTTGATAAGCTTTATGATGAGTTTTGCTATGTGATATCCGGGAGCAGCCTTGCCTCCGAAGATAAAGGTACGGGGGGCAATATCAATATCCGGGTTCTGCTTTACGCGCAGGTAGCGGGTGATTATGTTCAGAACATTCAGATGCTGGCGCTTGTATTCATGAATGCGTTTTACCTGGACGTCGAACATTGATGAGGGATCGACAATTATGTCTGTTCTCTCCTTAATAAGGGAGGCCAGACGCAGCTTATTTTCAATCTTAACCTTTCTGAACTGCTCCCTGAATGAAGCATCTACAGCAAAAGGCTCAAGTTTCTTCAGCTCATCAAGCTTCCCGGGCCATTTGTCGCCTATCGATTCAGTCAGCAGCCTGCTTAATCCCGGATTGCTCAGCACCATGAAACGCCGTGGAGTTACCCCGTTCGTCACATTCTGGAATTTTTCCGGGTACATGTCAACCCAGTCATGCAGCACAAGCTCTTTGAGAAGACCGGTATGGAGAGCTGCCACGCCGTTTATAGCATTGCTGCCGGCACAGGCCAGGTTAGCCATCCTTACATATTTCCCGCCTGTCTCATCTATTATTGACATCCTCGACAGCTTACCGTCATCACCGGGAAAACGCCTGCTTACCTCCTGCAGAAAACGATGGTTGATCTCATAGATTATTTCAAGCACCCTCGGAATAAGGTAGTTAAACAGCCCGACTGACCATTTTTCAAGAGCCTCTGGCAAAAGAGTATGGTTTGTATATCCGAATGTCCTGCAGGTTGTGTTCCATGCTGTATCCCAGTCGACGTCATACTCATCAACAAGTATGCGCATAAGCTCGGCAACAGATACTGAAGGATGGGTGTCATTCAGCTGAATGGCCCACCTCTTGTGAAAATCCTCTGGTTTACCATCATTCCTCAGGTGCATCCGCATCATGTCCTGAAGTGAACAGGATACAAAAAAATACTGCTGTTTGAGCCGCAGTTTCTTCCCTTCATGCATCTCATCGTTGGGATACAGTACCTTGCTTATATTCTCCGACTTAACCTTGTAATCAACAGCCTTGTAATAATCGCCCAGGTTGAATGAAGTGAAATCGAAGGATTCTTCAGCTTCAGCCTTCCACAGGCGGAGGAAGTTGCATGAATTCACGCGGTAACCCATAATCGGAGTGTCGCATGGTACTCCGGTAACCTTATATGCCGGCTTCCACCTGAAGCAGGTGCGTCCTTCGGAATTCTGATATGCTTCAGTGTGTCCTCCAAAGTTCACATTTACAGCAAGTTCAGGTCTTATGCTCTCCCAGGGATTACCCTTCCTCAGCCATTTGTCAGTTCTCTCAACCTGCCAGCCGTCAACAATATCCTGGTCGAAGATGCCGAACTCATAGCGGATACCGTAGCCTATTGCCGGTATCTGCTGTGAAGCCAGTGAGTCGATATAACAGGCTGCGAGCCGTCCCAGGCCTCCGTTACCCAGTCCGGGTTCTTCCTCCTGTGCTATTATCTCGTCAAGACTGAAACCAAGCTCTTCAACAGCCCGTTTCATGTTATCATAAATATTCAGGGCAATAAGGTTTGAACCAAGATGAGGCCCAAGCAGGAATTCAGCCGACAGATAACTAACAAGCCTTACATTTTTGTCATCAAAAACGGCATTCATCGTCTTGTGTTCCTTCTGGAGAAGCCTGTCGCGGACGGTAAATGACACAGCCATGTAGAGATCATTCAGAGAGGTGTTCACTATATTTCTTCCCTGCTGGTAGAACAGGTGTTCAGTGATTGCCTGTTTAAGTGATTCAACATCCATTCCTGTGCGGGCATCAAGGCCTGCAATACTGCCATTTTTTGTTTTGCTGTCGCTTTTCTCCATTTCTTCAGACATTACCGGTATTATTGTTTTATAATGAAGATGAAAAGTTACAAAAAAATATTAAGTGATTTGAAATTGTTTCTCACCGCGAACAAGATCAGGGCCGTTTCTCTTTCGCAGCCGGGTTCATTGTAAATTATATTCTGTTTATCTTGTCCTGCAAATTATTTAATATGAGTATCGGGAATTAATAATAAAATGTTTATTAGATATTTCTTTTCGGCCTCACCCCCTCTTATCCTGCATTGCTAAAAAAAACACAATCTGGTTTTAAAGTCCCTCTCACCTGGGAGAGGGATTTAGGGTGAGGCAATGGATGTAAAAGTTACCTTAATTTATTACTGAAAACCGATAGTCATATTATTTTATTCATTAAATTGATTTAAAAATTTCAAGATGAGATCTACAATATTCAGATTAAGTGCTCTGGTGGCAGCGGCAGTGATTTCAGGATGTTCAGCAGGCAATAAAACTTCTCAGCCGGAAGAGAAACCTGCCGGGAAAAACTATTATGTGGCGGCATATATATGGCCTTCATGTCACAATGATCCCCTTGGCAGGGATAAACTATGGCCCGACGGTACCGGGGAATGGGAAGTAATAAAAAAGGGCAATCCGCGTTTTGACGGACATTATCAGCCGCGGCAGCCTCTGTGGGGTTATGAAGCAGATAATGACCCAAAAGTTGTTGAGAAGTGGATAGATGTTGCCACTGATCATGGAGTAAATGTATTTGTTTACGACTGGTACTGGTATGAGGGAGGCCCCTTCCTTGAAAGCGCTCTTAATGATGGCTTCCTTAAAGCAAGTAACAATAAGAAAATGCAGTTTTACATAATGTGGGCTAACCACGATGTGAAATATAACTACTGGAATGTCCACAGGTACAAGGATAATACTGATATCCTGTGGAATGCAAAAGTGGACTGGGATAACTATAAAATAATAGTAGAAAGAATTATAAACCAGTATTTTAAGCAGCCTAATTATTTTAAGATCAACGGAGAACCGGTATTTTCAATATTCAGTATAAATAAGCTTGTTGAAAGCTTCAATAACAACGAGGATGAAGCACGCCGGGCTCTTGATTATTTTCGTGAGGAAGTAAAAAAAGCCGGTTTCCCCGGTTTGCATATCCAGTGGAACCAGGGTGGTGGTTCGGTAATGTCTGATGAGACTGCTGCAGGTTTTGTAAAAAGCGTGAACACTATGGGATTCAACAGTATAGCTATGTATAACATGGGAGGTCTCGATGAAGATTATTTAGTTTATGGAGCCAATTCAGTAAAGATACGCGAACAGATGGATTCCCTCCTCGACGTGCCTGTATTCCCGTGTGTATCAATAGGATGGGATGATACACCCCGCTTCCCGGCAAAGGGAATACATGATGTGGTCCATTACAATAATACCCCACGTAGCTTTGAAGCACTTCTTTCGAAAGCGAAGAAATATGCCGACAGTCATCCGGAACAACCGGCCCTTATAACAATAAACGCCTGGAATGAATGGGTGGAAGGCAGCTATCTTTTACCCGACATGCTCAACGGTTACGGATACCTCGAAGCTGTTAAGAAGGTGATAATCAGCGGGAAATATGACAGGTATTAAGTCTTATCCTGATCAGCGTTAGCAGCCTGTTTTACTCAAACTCCTTAGGCACTCCGCAGATCATCACAAAGGGCTTATCGGGGGAAGCGTTCCGGTACTGGTGTTTCTCATCCGGACTGACAAGTGCAAAATCCCCTTTTCTGATTGGTTTTTCCTGTCCTGCTTCATTCACCAGAACACCTTCACCCTCAATAATGAAGTTCATGTGTTCATAGGGATGACTGTGGTAAGGAGTGTGACCTCCCGGTTCAACTGAGAAGACTCTGTAGGAATATACTGGTGCACCGTCTGAACTTCCAAGGGGAAGCTGTTTCCAGGCGCCCTGAGCACCTTCCATGTTTACTTTTTTCTTCTCAACATCCTGCAGTGGTATGATTTTCATGGTGATAGTTTTGTTGATGTAAAGATAGTGAGTTTTAAGGCACCAATTATAAATTGGCGCCAGCATGCAGAAAGGGCGGAAGTTTTAGGGCAGCAATTATAAATTGGCGCCAGCATGGTAATTTATTGTAATTCGCTGCGCTGTAATTCATAGTAATTAGCCCTTCGGGCGTAATTTGGCCTTCGGCCGTAATTTGTTGTAATTAGCCCTTCGGGCGTAATTCGCTTCGCTGTAATTCATAATAAATACCTGTTGCTTCTCTCTGAGTTCTTTGTGTTACGCCGCAGGCGCCTCTGTGAACTCTGTGGTTAAGAAAAATTTCCAGCAAAAGCGCAAAGACGAAAGGATTGCATGACCAAAAGATACTACTTCTCTACCGGCCATTCGAACCGGCTGCTCCATTCTTCCATTGAGCCATCATAGATCAGCGGTTCATAGCCTGCTACGATTGCCGCGACATAATCTATACTGGCTGAGTTCCCGGTATGACAATAGAACAGAGGTCTTGATCCTGGCGGAATGTTTAGTTTGTCAAAGGCAGCTTTTATACTTTCCGGCGAATTGAACATGAAGGATTTACCATCATACATGCCGGGCTGAGGCAGGTTTTTTGTCCCCGGTATATGTCCCGGCCTGGGAGCTCCTGTTGTACCGTCGTACTGGGCTTTGGGACGGGCATCGGTTATAACATAAGCACTGTTTTTCAGGTTCGCTTTAACGAATTCACCATTAACAAGATTGTTGATAATCAATGGTTTAAATCTGCCCTTTTTCACCTGTGGAATAGTCTGGGAAGACTCATATCCGGCATTCATCCATGCCTCAAAACCGCCATTCAGGATTGATACTTTTCCCCTGAGACCATAGTGTTCGAGATTTACAAAAATCCTGCTTACCTGAATGACATTTCCATAGATGCCACACAGGATTATATGGCTTTCATTGTTCACACCAAGTTCCCTTAGCTTTTTTGCAGCATCCTCTTCCGGAGCAGGGAAGGTTGATTCATTTTCGGTTGCGATTATTATATGTCCGGGCCACAGGAAACGTGCACCGGGTATATGTCCGTTTTCATAGTCGCGTTTTGTTGAAGATACATGGAGTATTACGACTCCAGGGTTAGTGCTGTTTTGTTTTACCCATTCTGCGCTTACAAGGGGAGATACCCGGTCAGGCTGTGACTGCTGTCCTGATAAAGACTGGTTCAGGGTCATTACTATACAACTGATCATCAGGATGTTCTTTGGCAGACGGGAGTAAGATTTTTTCATATTTCTGCTTTTGGATATTATTGACTCAAATGTAAAAATATATTAGTTCAGATATCTGAAATTATGCTGAATGTTATTTAACGTATTTGCATTTTCCCCTTTCCTTATTACCTTTATTATGAATAATATGTCATGAAAAAGATTATCCACCTGTCCGACCTGCACATTGGTCATGAGGAATGCGGTAAGAGATTCCGGACAATAATAAGCCGTATATCAAAGACCAGGCTGCCGGCAAGGAATTATATTATTGTAATAACCGGCGATATCGCTGACAATGCTAATCACAGTGAATATACCGATGAGGCATTAAAGGGCATTGAACTGCTGAGGAAAAGAGGCTACCGTGTGCTTGTTGTACCCGGAAATCATGATTATGGAAATGGAGCTGCAGGGAAGAAAGAATTTGTCAGCATCTTCAAGGAAAAGTTCTTCGGATCGGCAGACATAACTTATCCTAAGCTTGATATTATCGGCCGGACAGCCTTCATTGGTCTTGATACAACAGCTGAAGAGCTGCACTGGTACGACCGTTTCTTCTCGGAGGGAGAGCTTGGACCGGCTCAGCTGGAACGACTTGCCGCAATTCTTGATAATGAGAAGGTAAAGAGCAGAAAGAAAGTTGTTTACATGCATCACCATCCGTTTGACTACAAGGCTGTAATGCAACTTAAGGATAACGATGAGCTCAGGAATATAATAAGCGGCAGGGTCGATGCCATCCTTTTCGGACATTATCACCGCGATGAGGAGGCGGCAGTAAAGGATTATAACGGAACCTGGGATATCCCGAGATGTTATAACGCGGGCTCATCGACACACAAAAACGGCCATACGGGTTATCAGAGGATAATCGATCTTTCAAAACCTGATCCGTCAAAAGATAAGGATGCAAAATTCATATAACAACAGCCAGCCTTCGCTAAAGCTACGGCTGACAAAGCAATACAGTCAGACAAAGAATAACTACTAAGTAATGAAAGAACCCTACGTTTGCCCCTCGACCTGTTCAGGAAGCCTTGATAACTTCCTCAGACGCATTATCCATAAGCCTGAAAAGATACTCGGACCTTATATAAAAGAAGGCATGACAGTTCTCGACATGGGTTGCGGACCCGGATATTTCACTGCAGCGCTGGCAGGGCTTGTTGGTGAATCAGGCATTGTAACAGCCGCCGACCTGCAGCAGGGCATGCTTGATAAGATGCGGGAGAAAGTAAACAGGATAGGTCTGGGAAAAAGGGTGGAGGCGCACAAATGCCGGCAGGAGAACACCGGGATTTTGAAGAAGTATGATTTCATCCTCACCTTCTGGATGGTTCATGAAGTGCCTGATCAGCTCAGTTTCCTCAGGGAGATGAAATCCCTGCTCAACCCGGGAGGAAGGATCATGATTGTTGAGCCAAAAATTCATGTCACAGGCAGGGAGTTCAGCGGGATGCTCCTCAGACTAGAATCGGCAGGACTACAGGTTGTTGACAGGCCTGCAGTAGCGATAAGCAGATGTGTTGTTGCGGAGAGCAGTAACTAGTTGTAATATGCATGGTGCCGGACTCCGGGCGCCTGGTTTTTACACGGTAGAGTTATAGGATCTTGCATAATATTGTTTATCTTCACTTTATACTACTTAACCTTTTGACACTATGAAAGCGGGAAACAAGATTCTTTTTGTTATTTGTGCCGTTGCAGCTGTTGCCGGTGTAATAATTTACCTTGAAGCATCGTCCTTTCAGAAAACTGCAAAAATAACCCAGGGTGTTGTTACCAGCAGCAGCATGTCGTCCTATGAGATCAGATTTAATTCCGAAGATGGTGTTGAAAGGATTATCAGGGGCACCCACAGCAGCAAGGGCAAACGCTACCACGATGGTGAACAGGTTAAGGTTTTCTATCAGACTGATAATCCTGATAAATCGCGTATCTCAGATGGTGTTAAGGGAGGAAAGAAAGTCCTGTTCTGGACCTTCATACTGCTCCTGTTTAACCTGCTATCAGTTTACTCTGGCAGGAAGAAAGACAAAAGCGAGAATTATTTCAAGACACAGGGACAGAAGGTTGAGGCACAGATACTGGGGATTGATATCGACACCTCACTCACTGTAATGAAGAAGAATCCATATAAGATCGACTGTAAATGGACCGATCCGATGACAGGCAAAGAATATTATCACACAATAAGATATGTCTGGTCTGATCCTGAGACACTCCTTGCCGGACGCAAATCACTAGATGTTTACATCGACCGCAATGATCCTGAAAAGTATTTTATGGATATTGCCTTTCTGGGTGATGCAGCTAAGTAGGGGGGGTAATTCGCTTCGCAGTAATTCATTGTAATTAGCCCTTCGGGCGTAATTTCGCCTTCGGCTGTAATTTGGCTTCGCGTAATTTATTGTAATTAGCCCTTCGGGCGTAATTTGCTTCGCGTAATTAATAGTAATTAGCCCTTCGGGCGTAATTTGCTTCGCGTAATTAATAGTAATTAGCCCTTCGGGCGTAATTTGCTTCGCTGTTATTACCCTCTGAGTCCCGTGTTATGCCGCAGGCGCCTCTGTGAACTCTGTGGTTAAAAAAGAAAAGCCCTCAGTCTTCGCTGAAGCTATGTTTTATGAAGCAAGTCCGCCAGACAATGATTTTTGTAAAATAGCTCGTGTTTTTATACATTTGAACTGTAACGCTCGCTGCGTTGGAAGTATATAAAAGATTTTAACATTATTTTATTCAGGATTTCTTGTGCTTAAATAATTTCCAGATGAAAGGAAAGTATGATGAAATTGTAATTGAAGATGAATATATTATCGGCAAGATATTCAGTGTGCGTGGAAAACAGGTTATGCTGTCTTCAGATCTTGCTGAATTATATCAGGTTGAAACAAAGGCTCTTAATCAGCAGGTCAGAAGGAATATAAGTAAATTTCCGGCAAGGTATAGGTTTCAGCTTACAAAGGAAGAATTTTCCCGTTTAAGGTCACAAAATGTTACCTTAAAGAGAGGTCAGCATCTGAAATATCTGCCCTACGCATTTACTGAACATGGTATTTTGATGCTTTCCAGTGTCCTAAAAAGCGAAAGAGCAAACAGAGTGAATATTTTTATTATTGATACATTTATCAGGTTACGGGAGATACTTTCAATAAATAAGGATGTTTTGATTCAGCTTGAAAAACTTCAAACTAAAGTTGAAGATCATGATTCCAGGTTATCAGCAGTATTTGAATACCTAAGGCAACTTGAACAAACAAAACAAGATGAGGAAGGCTTCAGGAATCGTAAACGTATCGGGTATAAACCTGGGTGATGGCCATCATATTTATTGTAATTCATTGTAATTTGCTTCGCTGTAATTCATAGTAATTAGCCCTTCGGGCGTAATTCGCTTCGCGTAATTAATAGTCAATTAGCCCTTCGGGCGTAATTCGCTACGCTGTAATTTATTGTAATTCGCTTCTCTGCTTTGAGCTCTTCTCTCTGTGAACATCTGTGTTCCTCTGTGCAACTCTGTGGTAAAAAAGAATTTCCCGCAGATTACCGCAGATAGTTATTTTTAACAAAGCCCTAGATCTCCACCGAAGCCGCATCTGAAAAAGCCATTTACTGCCACCTTCCGTAGCAAAATAAAAATTTATATATTAGTCACGCGGAAACAAATAATAATCAAAATGAGGTCGTTCAGACATATAACTTTTCATAATCTGTTAATAATAAGTCTTTTTGCAACAATTTTTACTTCATGTGAAAAAGACAGGAAAACATCCACATTGCCGGTGATCTATGGCGCTGAGCTGTTCAGCACGGGTTCTGATGCAGTTACAGTAAAAGCCACACTGAAGTATAATGAGGGCATGAACATAAAAAATGCCGGTGCTTTGCTTGGACTTCTGCCGGAACCTGCTGATGAAAACAGCTTTGTTATGGGAAGCATAAGCGACAGCATCTTATTTGTTCGCATTGAGAATCTTACTCCGGGCACAAAATACTACCTGAGGCTCCTTATTGAATGTCCTGAGCTTGATGTTTACAGCGATGATATTGAGTTTACAACATTAAATACAGTTTCGGATGCTGAAGGAAACAGATATAATACTGTATCCCTCGGTTCAAAAGTATGGATGAAGGAAAACCTGAGATCGAGAGTGTATTCCAATGGTGCAGCTATCCCTTATATAAGTTCCGAATGGTCGTCCCTGAAAACAGCAGCATATACCTGGTATGATTTCGATGAAAGCAACGGTCAGACTTACGGTGCTCTTTACAACTGGCCGGCTGTTGAGTCGGGCAACTTATGTCCTGCCGGCTGGCATGTTTCAACAGGCGCTGACTGGAATTCGCTTACAGCATATCTTGGAGGAGAGCAGGCTGCAGGATCTTTATTAAAGAAAGAAACCGGATACTGGGAACAATATACCACAGGGACAAGAGATTACTCTGGATTTTCTGCTCTTCCCGGAGGCTCCTCGGGTATCAGGCTGGGGTCATTTTCAGGAAAAGGTCTGCAGTCTTTCTGGTGGGAATCATCTGTTGATTATACTTACAATTCTGAGCAGGGGATGCTTATTTTCAGGGCAGTATCATCAGACAGACCTGATTTAGACAGGAATGGCTTTATGACAAAAGGCGGACCGCTTAACTTTTTGTCCGTGAGATGTGTTAAAGACTGATATTGTTATTTATTTCACAATCCTTTTCCCTTTATTATTATTTTCTTACCTTCGGGTTGCAATGCAATTTTCTGAATGGTACCGTGTTGTTGAGCATCTCATCACTTGTGGGTTTTCGCCATATTGTCGGTTGCTGTCTTACTGTGACTGACCGGACGGAAGTATGAATTCCTGCAGAAAAATGAATGTTGTAGTCTAATAATATTGGCCTCTTAACATGACAAGTAACTACCGTTTTAAAGATGTTGTCCGTACGAGGATTGCGACCTTCGACACGTTTAATGTTGCCCTCGGCAGGCATCATGTGAGCGCCATGCTTGAGTTCGACGTTACTGAGAGCAGGGCAAAGCTTCGGGAGCTAAGGAAGAAGGGGATAACAGTTTCATTCAATGCCTGGCTCATAAAAGTTATCGGGAGCGTGTTGCAGAAACACCCGGAAGCGGCAGCCTGGCTGTACAGCAAAAAGAAACTGATGATCTTTGACGACATAAATGTCTCAATGATAGTTGAAAAGAGGGCAGGGGAGACGAAGGTTCCCATCCCCCTTGTAATTAAAAAGGTAAACAGGAAATCAGCCCGGGAGATAACGGAAGAGATTGAAAAGGCAAAGAGCAGTGAGCTGGGTCCTGATGACATAGTGCTTGAAAAACGTACAGCTGCATATCAGAGGCTATACTATCATCTGCCGGGATTCCTGAGGAGGCTTTTCTGGAAGCTGTTGCTGAGGTCCCCAGAAACGGCTTTCCGCACCATGGGCAATGTATCGGTTACCTCTATCGGTATGATAGGCAGGATAAACGGCTGGTTCATCCACAGGGCAGTACATCCCCTTTCATTTGGAGTAGGTTCAATCCTGAAGAAGCCGGTTGTTGTTGGTAATGAGATAAAGATCAGGGAGATACTCAACATGACAATCCTTGTTGATCATGATGTGATTGACGGAGCGCCCATGGTAAGGTTCCTCTCCGACCTTACAGACTACATGGAGTCAGGAAAGGAAATCACTGTTTAACCACAAAGAGCACAAAGTATATTCCTAATGGTTATCGGAATACACAGGACGCTGGACGCTGGGCACTCGACGCTGGGCACTCGACGCTGGGCACTCGACGCTGGACACTGGGCTCAAATCTCACGCCTCACACCTCACACCTCACACCTCACGCCTCACACCTCATAACTCATATCTCATATCTCACATCTCACATCTTTCAGAACTATTAATCTATCCTTCTTTGCATATATTTTAAGGCTATAACCTGAAAAAATATTTGTATATATCAGGCTTTAGCCTTAAATTTGTAAAGAATGTTTAAGGCGATACCCTTATGGATAAACAGAAACTCATTTTAGAACAGGTTGACAGGAAGATAGTTCAGTTGAAGAAAATTGAAGATCTTGCTATACCTTCATCCGGATGGATTTATGCTATCAGACAGGCATTGGGAATGTCACTACGGCAACTGGGGGAAAAAATGGGGATTACTCCCCAGAGTGTAAAGGAAATTGAAGTACGTGAAAAGAACGGGACTATTTCATTAAATGTACTGAGACAGTTTGGCAAGGCTCTGGATTTAAAACTGGTTTATGGATTTATACCCGGCCATGCCAGTCTTGAGATGATAATTGAGAAAAGGGCAGAAGAGATAGCCAGGGAGATAGTTACCAGGACATCAGCAAGTATGAAGCTTGAGGATCAGGAAAACAGTGCGAAAAGACTCAGGAAGGCCATCAGTGAAAAAACTAAAGAAATAAAGCTGGAAATGCCAAAATATTTATGGGATTAATCCTGGAATACATAAAGGGACAGACTCCTCTGGATGAAGATTGCTGACTTACTTAATATTAGGACGCTCGACGCTCGACGCTGGGCACTCGACGCTGGGCACTCGACGCTGGGCACTCGACGCTGGACACTGGGCTCAAATCTCACGCCTCACACCTCACGCCTCACACCTCACACCTCACACCTCACATCTCACATCTCACATCTCATCTCTAACGCCTCACATAATGACCAAAGAAGAATCCGAAATCACAGAGCTGGTCAATCGTGAAACAAAAGCCTGGGACACGCAGGATGTACACCTTCTTATCTCGGTTTTTCATCCCGATATGGTCTGGCCCTGGCCCCGCACTATTGAGTCGCATGATCCCATGGACTGGATAATGCCCCTTGGCAGGTACAACAAGGAACGGTGGTGCAGGGGCTGGCAGGAGCTTTTCGACACACACAGGCTGGTACATAATATTATAGAAATCAAGTATTGATTACATAAAAATTAAAACTAGATTTTTCAGAATATGAATGTAAGGCTTTAGGATTCCATCTCTTTCCATTAAAATATGTTTTCAGTAGTCGAATCATATAATCAATTTATGTTTTAATATTTTGCTTAATTTTAAATAAGTATAAATAATTGATGTCAATGTCAAATAATTCAGAAGCTAATAAACTTTCTTCCATACGCGATAATAAAATCAGAGGTTCTGTTGGTCAATTCCTTATTGACAACATAAAATCGCAATCGGATCTAGCTATTGTCTCAGCATATTTTACGATTTATGCCTATGGTCACCTAAAACCACAATTAGATTCTGTCAACAGACTCAGATTTTTGTTTGGAGAGCCCACATTTATAAAATCTCTCGATCCCTCAAAGGTAAATAAGCGAGATTTTAAAATTGAAGATGATAAATTAATAATCCCTATTGAAAGTAGACTTACCCAGAAAAAAATTGCAAGGGAGTGTTCTGAATGGATTCAGAATAAGGTCGACATAAAATCGATGGTTAAACCAAATTTCCTGCATGGGAAAATGTACCATGTTTCTCAGCAGAGTGGTGTTGAAAAGGCGATTGCCGGCAGTTCAAATTTTACTGTTAACGGACTAGGATTGGGTGGCAGCCCCAATATAGAGCTGAATTTAATAGTTGACAATGATCGCGACAGAGCTGATTTAAAATCATGGTTTAACGAATTGTGGAACGATGATTCGGGTCTCGTTGATGATGTTAAAGATGAAGTCCTTAAATACCTTGAACAACTTTATGTTGAGAACGAACCTGAATTTATCTACTTCAAAACACTGTTCCATATTTTCGAGAAGTTTCTTGATGAACAGGAAAGAGGAGGCTTGCTTACCAATCAGACCGGATTTTTTGAAAGTGAGATCTGGCAAATGTTGTATGAATTCCAGAAGGATGGTGTAAAAGGTGCAATTAATAAAATTTTAAAGCATAATGGTTGTATTATTGCTGATAGCGTTGGTTTGGGTAAAACTTTTGAAGCTCTTGCAGTAATCCGGTATTTTGAATTGCTTAATTATCGGGTTCTGCTATTATGCCCTAAAAAACTCTCGGGCAACTGGACAATATACCAGGCTAGTCAGAATAATTCATTAAATCCATTCTTCAAAGACAAGTTTAATTATACGGTGTTATATCATACCGACCTTGGAAGGAAAACCGGAAAGTCAGATGCTAATGGTATTGACCTGGAGAATTTTAATTGGGGCGCTTATGATCTAATAGTCATAGATGAAAGTCATAATTTCAAGGGAAATCCGATTGAAAAGGCCAGGGAGGATGGTTCAATAAAGATGAACAGGGCCAAGTGGCTGATGGAGAGATTAATTAAGCAGGGAGTGAAATCAAAGGTGCTTCTGCTCTCTGCTACGCCAGTAAACAATAGTCTTCGCGATCTTAGAAACCAGATTTCAATCATAACCGAGGGCCAAAATGATGCTCTGTTTGTTTCAACTGGAATAAAAGATATTGCACTTTCTCTAAAAAATGCCCAGACTCTCTTTACAAACTGGGCCGACCATAGAAAGAATCCAGGTCGGACAGTTAAGCAACTTATTGAAAGACTCGATTCATCCTTTTTTAAAATGCTTGACGAACTTACAATTGCGAGAAGCAGGAAACATATAAAAAATTTCTATAAAGCTGAAGTAGAGGTTGGTAAGTTCCCTGAAAGACTAAAGCCTCTCGCGATTTATCCTGGAATTGATTTAAAGGACAGGTTTTATACTTATGATGAAATAAACAGGATAATATTAGATTACAAGCTGGCTGTATTTAATCCTTCAAAATATATTAAGGAGGGTAAACAGCAGAAGTATGATGAGCTGGCAGCAACAAATGGGGTTATGAACTTCAAACAGAGCGACAGGGAGGACTTCCTTATCGGCATGATGAAGGTCAACTTTCTGAAACGACTTGAAAGTTCAATTGAATCTTTTGAAATATCGATTGACAGAACAATTCAGAAAATAGAAAAGCTCGAAAATAAAATCAGGGAATTCCAAAAAACAAAACAGAAGTCACTGGAAGATGATATGGAGGAATACCAACCTGATGAAGATGAAATTGAAGAATCGGCTGAGGACCTTGAACAGTGGCAGGTTGGTAAGAAACTGAAATTTGATCTGGCAGATCTGGACCTTGATGACTGGTTGACTGATCTCGAAAATGACAGGGATGCTTTAAATAAACTATATAACTTTTCGGTGGCAGTTACACCCGACCGCGATGCTAAACTAAAAGATCTTAAAAAGCTTATTGAAGGAAAAATTAAAACCAGGCTTAATCCGGGTAATAACAAAGTGATTGTCTTTACCGCTTTCGCCGATACTGCATTTTACCTTTACAATTGTCTTAATAACTGGGCAAAAGATGAACTTAAACTGAACATAGCCCTTGTTACAGGTTCCGAAACCAGAACTACTTTTGGTAAAAGCGAATACACAAATATCCTTACAAATTTTTCTCCTCATTCCAAGAACAGGAATAAGATGAATTCTATGAAACAGGAGGGGGAAATTGACATTCTTATAGCTACCGATTGCATTAGTGAAGGACAAAACCTGCAGGATTGTGACTATCTTATTAACTACGATATTCACTGGAATCCGGTTCGTATTATTCAAAGGTTTGGTCGTATTGACAGGCTTGGCAGCAAAAACGACAAGATTCAACTTGTTAACTTCTGGCCAACAAAGGATCTTGATAATTATATAAACCTTAAAGAGAGGGTTGAAGCCCGAATGGCTTTGGTAGATGTTACCGCTACAGCCGATGATAATGTTCTGGCATCAGATCAGATTGAAGAGTTGATTGAGGACGACCTTAAATACCGTAACAGGCAGTTAAAAAAACTGAAGGATGAAGTTCTTGATCTTGAAGATATGAGCGAGAGCATTTCTCTTACCGATTTTACTCTCGACGATTTCCGGATCGAACTAATGAACTTTCTTGAAAATAACAGAAAAAAACTTGAAGATGCACCATTTGGCTTATATTCTGTCGTTCCTTCTCCATCGGGAAATTATTCAAGTCAGCTTGACATTGAAAGATTTTCAGAAACAGAAAGAGAAATCATTAAACCAGGTGTTGTTTATTGCCTTAAGCAAAAGGGCGATACCGATGGCAATGAGGAGGTGAATCCTTTGCAACCGTATTTCTTAGTTTACATCCGTGACGATGGGAATGTAAGATTCAACTATGTTAATGCAAAACAGATTCTTGAAGTTTATCGTTTATTGTGTGCAGGTAAATCACGGGCT
>JAKLDT010000280.1 GCA_022703405.1 Bacteroidota bacterium
AGCTCAATACCTTTATTGTAATGCTCAAAAGCCTTATCAGCCTCCCTGTATTTTTTCTCTTCAATTATTCCCCTGAAAATACTAACCTGACCTTTAAAGAACATATTATCAATATCTTCTGACAGGCTAGGCAAGAGGCTTTCTGCTTCATTGTAGTTTTTCATAAGAAGGAGGTTCTTTATCAGGAAAGCCCTGTACATATAATTACGGGGATATTTTGCGACTATTGACTTATTGCATTCAAGAGCTGATGAATTGTTGTTTTCAAAATTCAGGAAGATCCAGGAAAGCAGGTATGAAGCTTCAGGACTAAGTATGAAGGACAGTTTTTCACATTTCCGGAGATCTTCAATGCCTTTTGTTTTACTTCCTTTTGGAAAAAGTATCGCAAGTGATTTATAAACCGGGTATTCATCAGGATATGCTTCACGGTAATAATTATACAAACCGGTGAAGTAGTAGAGATCCGGGCATGATGAAGTATAATCAAATGATTTTCTGACATTTGTATAGGTTTTTACAGTCAGTGGAATTATTTCAGAGGTCATGTCATTATCGGAGTAGAACATCAGCAGCATACCCCTTGCACACAGGTTGGAAAGCAGGTATTCAGCTTCCAGGGAAGGATCTTCTGTTGATTCTGTCAGTTCTATGGCTTTTCCCATTTCCTTAACGAATTCCTCATGTATTTCCGAGGAGGGAAGCAGGGGATAGTTTCCCCAGTAGACCATTAAGCCCCTGAGAATGTAGGAAATAGGATGATCGCTGTACCTTTCGGCTATTTCTTCATAAAGCAGCCTGGCGCTGTCGGGCCTGAAGTTGTAGATCAGGTTCACGTCCTTTCTTATAAGACTCAGGGTGGCAGTGTCGGCCAATATCTGGGCCCCGGCAGGTCTGGATAAAATAAGAAGGATTGTCAGAAAGAAAGCGGCTTTCACTTTATTTCCACTTCTGATGCTGTAACCTGTACCGGAAAGAGAATTAATTAGCATGCCTTAACGTAATATGCAACTAAAGATAATCAGACTGATCAAATGAGGCAATGACATTAAATATAAATTGCAGGATCAGTTTAAGTGAATAAAGTTTATCTGCAAACAAAAAATCCCGCCGTTGCTTCGCTCTGGGGGATTTTGATTTGAGGTCGGTGGCGGAACTTAACCCATCCCCGGGGGTTAGAACTGGTCAGGCTAAATCCGGCATGTCATTTTTGTATGAAAATATTTATTATCTTTGCACTCCAAATCCTTATGGTCGGTTAACCGAGTGGCTAGGTAGCGGTCTGCAAAACCGTTTACGGCGGTTCGAATCCGCCACCGACCTCAAAAAAATCCCCCTGAGAAAAGGCGGGATTTTTTGTTTTATCTGACCGTATGCCCCGTGAATACCTCTGTATCAATAGTCACCTTTGCCAGCTCATCATATTTCTTTGCCTCCTCAGGCAATCCTATCATCCTGAGAAGTATTGAAAGGTCATGACAATCCTGTTTGAACAGAAAGGGATCCTGTTTTATGAATTTATAATACAGTCTTTTTGCCTCTTCAATATACCCGCCCCTGGCAGCCTTGAAGATATGCGCAATCTCAACAAAGTCATACTCCATAACGAATTTCCTGTCGGGCCTGCTGTTCACAAACTCCGGATAGTTGACAACAGTATATGGAACTCTTGCCTTCTCAACAAGAACAGGAACAGATGAATTTCCTTTTTCATCAATGTGTGTAAGAAAAAGATCAGTAAATGGTCCGTAGATTTTTGAAACGAAAACCATCCATTTGCTGTTTGGTGACCATGCATGCCAGGAGTTCATCGACTTGAAATTTGACTTCAGCATCCTTGATTTTCCTCCTTCAAGAGGTATTATATGCAGCCTGCTGTCGGGCTGGAGAAGCATGAAACTCTCCGCCTGGCAATAAACAAGCCACTTACCGTCGGGTGAAACTGCCGGGAAGTAATTGCTCATCCCATTGCCCGATGCTCCTTTTAGTGGTTTTGCCTCACCACCCCTGCCTTCATTGAAGGGAATTATACAGATATCATACCTGATCTTCTTTTCCCTTCTTACATAATTGTTAATCAGGGCAGTATCCTTGACGTCGATCTCATGCATTTTACCTTCCCTCGGAAGTGCATCGGCACGGCAGAAAATAATGTTCTTCCCGTCAGGAGTCCATATTGCATTCGACTGCACATATTCTTCCGAATTGGCTCCCGGAAGTTCTGTGAGTTCCTTTGTCTCAAGATTGTAAATTGCAAGGTGTCCGTTAACAGGGAAAAACAGCTGTGAATACTTCAGCTCTTCCATTGTGCCGCCTATCGGGTAGTTTTTAATCACAACCCTGTCCTTTACAGTTGTTACAAGGTATTTTCCGTCAGGAGAGAGTTTCGAGAACAGGCCAAAGGTCCTTCTCTTTTCAAGCTTCGACCAGGAGTTATAGCTCTCCACACCGAACGTCACTGTATCTTTGATCTTTGTAATGAAATAGCCTCCCTTATCACGTAATCCGGCATCAAGGTCAAGTCCGAGGGTATTCCCGTCCTGGGAAAGTGAATGACAGTTGCCGCAGACCGGAAATCCCCGCATTGCCACATGAGGACTTTTCTTACTCCCAAAGTCGATAAGCACAAAATTCATTGAATCGAGATTCTTTTCGGCAAAGAGAAAAGGTATTGGCATCTGCCTGAATAAAACCGGAGCTCCCACAGAGTCACTGCTTATTCTGAAATAAGTGCTTGATTCTTTCTCATCAGTCCCCGATCTCTTAACTGAAAATGTTATTGTTCCTCCTTCGGAAGCTGCCTTAATCTTTTCCCAGTCTGTTTCATCCGGAGCCCATTTCTGAGCACTAATTGTTTTTGTGAGGCTTAGCTTTTTGTTTTCTGTGTAAAGCTTAACATCGTAGCTTATATTCCTGTCAGGTTTTGGACTCCACCAGTCAAATGTTGGTGCAGGGAATTCCGGAGGGAACAGTGCATCCTCAAATGGATTGCCGATCCTGAGTTTCCGGTCAGAATCTGGTCCGTGCCCGCAAGCGGAAATAAAAACTGAAAGCACGAAGCCCAGGGCTAAAAGACTGATATTGTGATGTTTTGCCATTTTCGCAGGGTTTGTATTTCTTTTTATGGAGGTTAAAGGTAAATAAATTTTCCCCCTGCTGAATATGATCTTTGCAACTTATTGGCTATTCCTCCCTTCCGCCTCCCGATAGCTCCCGATAGCTATGTAACACTTCACAATTCAGGTAACAAGTTGTATAAATGAATTTTGATTACAATTTTATAATGTTAAAACCCCCATCCTGGCCTTCCCCCAGGGGGAAGGTACAAAAAG
>JAKLDT010000281.1 GCA_022703405.1 Bacteroidota bacterium
CCTTCCCAAATTGCCATATTCCGAATCTTTCATTTCATTCTCCAGAAGCATAAGCAATGGCACCGAATTTTCATTGGTAACAACACCCCTGTAAACGAACATGAGGTTTTCATTCATCATTTTATCGCGGATCAAACGCGTAAGGTCCATGAGTGTTATCCCGTTTTAAATTCCGTTAAATATATTAAAAAAGCTTAACTTCAGCAAACAAGATGATTACTGCAGCCTGTTATAACTCAGTAATATAATTCTGTATTATGTTTCCTGTAGCCTTCTCCTTGAGCATTAGTTTTGTCTTTCCGTCAGGCATCACCTCCTTTTTAATAAGGAAATAATCCTTGTCAAAATCAATGAGTTCCACTCCTGATTTTATTCCTTCTTTTCCCCTCCATATTTCAAGTTCCACATTTTCCCATCTTTTGCTTGCAGCAGATTTGTAACAGGCATCCATTATTGCATTTACAACATAGCCATCATAGAAAGTTTCACGGGGCTGCCTGTTGTTTTCAAGTGACTCAAGCATGTCTGTAAACATGTGAGGATAGCCGAGAGCATGAACCTCGTCTCCCACAGGGAAAAGCCATCCTGCATCAAGTTCAGTTTTTTCTGAAACATACTTGTCAGCGCTGCCTGTAGTGAACATTTCAAAACCTGTCCTAAGCCAGTGGTCGAGCCTCACTGTACCTTCAGTCCCCGAAACCTCATCCCTCAGGTCCATTCCACCCCTGAAATTCCAGCTCACTTCAATCTGCGAAACTGCTCCTGTTTCATATTTTACAAGGGCTATTGCATGATCTTCTGCTTCAATGGGCTTAACCTGTGTATCGGCCCAGCACATGACCTCAACAGGACGAATATCCTTACCTATAAAGCTCCTGCCGATCTCAATACAGTGACAACCCATGTCGACAAGGGCACCTCCTCCCGACTGTTTCTTATCCCAGAACCATGCACTGTGAGGTCCCGAATGGGCTTCCCTCGATCTTGTCCATAGTATTCTTCCGCAAGATCCCCTGTTTACCATTTCAATAGCCTTGAGTGTCTTGGGTGTGTAAACCAGGTCCTCGAGATAACCATGAAAAACACCTGCCTTCTCAACAGCTTCCAGTATCTCCCTGGCTTCAGCGGCATTCATTGCAAGCGGTTTTGTACACAGGACATTCTTGCCAGCCCTGCAAGCCATGAGTATGGCTTCCCTGTGCAGGTAATTCGGTAATGCAACTATTACGAGATCCGTTTCCGTATCTTCGACAGCCTCCTTTATACTTGAAGTGTATTTGGGGATACTGTATTTTTCAGCAAATTCCCTTGCTGCCTGTTCCGGCACAGAGCAAACTGTATTTATGATGTCCTTCCTGCGGTGCGCATGAAGCGACATTGTATAAAATGTTCCGATGAGTCCGGTTCCGAGAAGAGAAATCTTTTTCATAATTTCAGAATTAATATTTTAAACTGTTGATAATGCTGCATTTAAAGCACTCCTGCAATGGCTGCATAAATGCATTTTCTTCTGATCAATATCCTCAACATAAGTGCTTGAACGCATCACACAGTCGGGAATATGACAATGAACAAGACCAAAGGTATGACCGAGCTCGTGTATCACTTCTTTCTTAAAACGCTCCATAACAAGATTCCCGTTTCCGGTCATCCCGTACCTGTCATTGCTCAGCCTGAAATATGATGCAATGCCTGTTCTGCCGTTAAGGTAAGCCTGTCCGAAGATATAAGTAAGGATGGGAATGAAGAGGTCTATGCTGAATAAACCAATTGTTTTTGTATTGTCTGATCCGAACAAAATGTCGATTTCTTTTAGCAGCTTTGTTCCGTTGTACTGCCTCCGTGTGGGATCAAAAAATTCTGAGATGTCTATAAACCCCTCACGTACAACAACAGGCAGTGAGAATTCCTTTCCTGCAGTATCAATAACACTTCTAAGGTATACCTCCTCGATGTACCCAACTGAGACGAGTGTTATGTTACGGAGATCCATAAACTCAGTCGGATGACTTTAGTCCGAATTTTGAGATTTTATTGTACAGAGTAACTCTGTCAATATCAAGTGCCTTGGCTGTTCTTGAAATGTTCCAGTTATACTTGTCCAGAATCTTCTGAATATGATCTTTCTCAAGGTCTTCCAGGCTTTCGACCGAATTGCTCATAATTGATTTTTCACCCGGAAGATCTTTCAGGTAGATCCTCTTCCCGTTTCCAACCACTATTGCACGCTCAATCATGTTTTCAAGTTCCCTGACATTACCAGGATACGTGAATTCCTCAAGCCTCTTCATGGCTGCCGGCTCAATTGTAGCAGGTGGCTTATTCATTGATGTGCAATATTTTACAATGAAATAATCAACAAGAAGAGGTATGTCTTCCTTCCTCTCTCTAAGTGGTGGTACATTGATATTCACCACGTTAAGCCTGTAATACAGATCCTCGCGGAACTCACCCTTTTCGACCAGGCTTTTAAGATCCCTGTTTGTAGCACAGATTACCCTGAAATCAGATGAGATCTCCTTGTTACCTCCAACCCTGGTGAATTTTTTTGATTCCAGCACCCTCAGCAGGTCAATCTGCATCTTTGTTGATATTGTTGCAATCTCATCAAGAAAGATTGTTCCATTATCGGCCATTTCGAATCTTCCCTTCCTGTTGTACATTGCTCCTGTGAAGGCTCCCTTTTCATGTCCGAAAAGCTCACTTTCAAGCAGGCTTTCAGTGAGAGCGCCGCAATGCACGCTCACAAGAGGGAAAAACCTTCGTGATGAATTTGCATGTATAGCCCTGGCAACCAATTCCTTGCCTGTACCACTCTCTCCTGTTATCACAACCGACGAATTTGACTGGGCGACATTTTCAATCTGCCGAAGCACCTTTTGCATTACCTCGCTGTTTCCTATCAGGTCTTCAACACTTTCAAGAGAAACAACCCTGTCCTTCAGGCTCTCATTCTCATCTGTAAGAATTATCTGCTTTGATGCATTTCTGATAAGGTGCGACAGATCATCAGGATCAAATGGTTTTGTGACATAGTCAAAAGCTCCGTCCTTCAGAGCCTGGACAGCTGTGTCAACCGTAGCAAAAGCGGTCATCATTATTACAATTGAATCAGCCTTAATAAGCTTTATCCTTTTAAGCATTTCAAGACCATCCATTCCAGGCATCTTGATATCAGCGAGGATTATATCAAAACTCACTGATTCAAGCATTTTAAGGGCAGTCATGGCACTTTCGGCGCACTCAACATGATAACCATCCTCGATGAACCAGTTATAAAGGGAATCACGTACTGATTCCTCGTCATCCACAATGAGTATAGATAG
>JAKLDT010000282.1 GCA_022703405.1 Bacteroidota bacterium
AGAGGATTGTTTATGCTCTCCCAGATACCCAGGTATTCGACTGTATTTCGGTTTCTGAGCCAATCTGAAATGAAAAAATCCCCTTCCTTCTCAAATAGATTTCTCCTTAAATCCTTCAATTAGCCGGAGAGTCACGGGCAAGACAGGTAGGATGATCCTGAAACCAGTGCGAATTTTCTTTGGTTTCATTTGTAACAACAGTATCTTTATTCCTCCATGGACTGTCAGGGACAGGTTGAAAGAGCATTATGGTTTTACAGGTAGGAGCCGGGATGAAAGTCTCAGTCGCAACAGGCCTGAGACCCTGCCTGCAGGGATTCTTTTTCCTGACCAGGCTTACTGAATCAGAATAAGGCAGTTATGCATTTACCCAACCAGGCTTCAGATTGTATGAAGGAATAAAACATCATTGAAATGGAATACATTCTCCTCATAGGAACTTTCGAATCCATATTCCTGCTTCTGTTGCTTCTTGGGAAAAAGAATAAATCTCTTCCTGACTATCTTCTTGGGGTAATCTTCGTATTGTATGCAATAAGCATCGGGAGTGTTTATCTTGAAATACAAAACATAAGAAACAACTTCGCATATTCTGCAATAATAAGTTCAAGCTGGGTATTCCTTTTCCTTCATGGTCCGGCACTTTGGTTTTACGTAAAGAGTTTATCTGATCGTGAATTCAGATTCAAACCCCTGTATCTGCTTCACTTCGTCCCTTTCATCTTCTTTTCAGTCTTCCACTATTTCAATTTCATCAATCTCACTGTCCCGGAAAAGATCAGGTTTCTTGAAAATGACCTGTTCAAAGATGAGGTCTCCTATAAAATAACAGTTCTGTTAATAGCTGTATCCACAATCAGTTACAGTATCTGGGCTCTTGACCTGATCAGGAGAAGACGTGATAAATTAATGCAGCAATACTCGAAAATTGAAGATATTGACCTTGGATGGCTGAGAGCGCTTACAGTTGCTTCACTCATAAGTTATTCAGTCAACGTGTCCCTTTTCAGCCTTGACATGATCTTCCATTTCGCGACCTACAATTTCCTGATATTTCTGACAAACAGTTTTGCAACGGTATATATTCTGTTCCTGGGATATTTCGGAATACGGCAGGGCAACGTTTTCATAAACAAAGCGGGAGAAATAAGGGAGTCCCGCGGTAAATCAACATTAAATGGACCAGGGTCTCCCCTCATCAACACGGACGATAACTTTATAAGAACTCTTATCCGGGATATGGAGTTGAAGCAGCCTTACCTTGATCCGGAATTAACAATTTCCAGGTTAAGTGAGATGCTGAACGTCAAAGTTGATTTCCTTTCTGATGTGCTAAACTCTCAGCTTAACCAGAACTTTTTTGATTTCATCAACAGGTACAGGGTTGGTGAATTTAAAAATCAATGCACTTTAAAGGCGAACAGCCATCTCTCCATAATGGGCATAGCCTATAACTGTGGTTTCAACTCAAAGGCATCATTTTACAGGGCTTTCAGGAAATTTGAAGGAATATCGCCAAGTGCGTATATTGAGAGAGTCTCATAAAAAGTGAGACTCCTTTTTCCGGAAAGTGGAACTTCCCGGATAACGGGTGAGACTTCGGCCTCCCGCCTGTCATGTACTTTTGGTCAGAGATTTTAATCAGGAAAATTTCCAACCAGCAGCTAAAACCAGAAAACATGAAGATAATGAAAACTTTCAGCCTCCTTATCCTGCTTTCAATCAATATACTTACCGTAAAAGGATCAATTGGTGATACCACCACCGTTGAAACCGATATCACTCTGCGAACAATCACAGGAGAGATATCCGGGACCCTGACAATTCCAGGCAGGTCGTGCAGAATGCCTGTTGCATTGATTATTGCCGGATCAGGGCCGACAGACAGGGACGGGAACAATCCTGTGATGAAAAACAACTCCCTGAAAATTCTGGCACATGAACTGGCGAAAAACGGAATTGCCTTATTAAGGTATGATAAGAGAGGTATCGCAGCGAGCAAGGCGGCTGTAAAAAGTGAAGCAGATCTCCGGTTTGATGATTATGTTTCCGATGCATACGGATGGCTGCAAATATTGAAAAATGACGACCGGTTTTCAGAAGTAATAGTCATCGGACACAGTGAAGGGTCACTGATTGGCATGCTGGCCGGGACGTCAGCTGATAAATTCATTTCGATTGCCGGGTTCGGGCAGTCAGCCGACCTGATTCTAAAGGAGCAGCTTGGGCCACAACCCAAAGAGGTTAAGGATTTATCTTTCCCGATAATTGACAGTTTAAAAAACGGAAACATAGTTGACAGTGTTCCACCGATCCTTAATTCCCTGTTCAGGCAGAGTGTTCAGCCATATATGATTTCCTGGTTCAGGTATGACCCCCGGGTCGAAATCAGTAGACTTTCTGTCCCAATCCTGATAATACAAGGGACAAATGATATCCAGGTCGGAGTTGAAAATGCCAGGCAGCTTTCAGATGCAAATCCCGATGCGGAAATGCTCCTTATCAATAACATGAATCACATCTTCAGAATTACTGAGGGAGACAGGATGGCAAACCTCGCGACGTACAGTAATATCAATCTGCCTGTCTCAGAGGAACTTGTGAGTTCTGTAACCAGTTTTATCCTCAGGGACTGAACCGGCAACAAGTTTCGGGTGATTTGTGAGAAACAATAAATACTGAAGATGGAAAGAACAGCAATAATCATTATAGAGGTTATATCACGTCTGTTGATAAACTTTTTAATGGTCACAATGCAGGTATTCAGGGGCTTCGTAAAATACGGACTGAAATAACAGCTTAACCAGGGGTACTGAAATGATACCGGAAGAATCTCTTTTGAAGATCGTAAAATACGCGGCAAAAGCTCCTTCAGGGCATAATGCACAGCCATGGAGATTTAAGATCAGGAACGATTCAATATATCTGCTGCCGGACTTTACACGGGCGTTGCCTGTTGCTGACAGGGATGATCATGTTTTATATATGAGCCTGGGTTGTGCCCTGGAAAACCTGATTCTTGCTGCAGGTGAATTTAATTATGAAGCAAACATTGAAATCACAGGCAGTGAAAAGAAACCACAAATCATTGTCATGCTTTCGGATGCACCGGAAGCCGGGAAATCAGAGTTGTTCGGAAAAATTTTAAAACGGCAGGCGAGAAGGAATAAATACACTAATGCTCAAGTCCCGGACAACCTGTTAAGTGAACTCTTTAATGATCCCCGGGATGAAGGAGTCCGGACAAAACTTTTTCTCACGGGAGATGAGATAAGTGGGTTGATCCCTTACATTGCTGAAGGGACAAGGCTGCAATACAGTAA
>JAKLDT010000283.1 GCA_022703405.1 Bacteroidota bacterium
TAATAAGTATGCTGACCTGTGAAGTAAGGTGTATATTTTTTTCATAATAATTACCGGATTGCCACTAAGGCACAATATTTCTTCAAGTAAGCTGCAAAAATACTTGTTTTAATCACAGAAGCAAATGATGGGAATTATTTAACAACAAGGAATTTTATAACTGAGCGGGCAGCATTCTGATCTGCAGTGAAGCGCATGAAATAGGCTCCGCTTTTAAGTGAACTTACATCATAATAAAATTCCTCTCCAGCATTGTGGAAAAACCTCAGATCACTTACAAGCATACCTGCAGCTGTAAGAATTTCAGCATGAACCTCCCCTGTCAGGCCATCAGGCAGCAGTACAGTAAGCCTTTCAATCACAGGATTAGGGTAAAATACCGGCCGGATATAGGCGGGTGACTCAATAATGCTGGGCCCTGGTTCAAGGTCAACCACAAGACTTGTTTTCATGTTTCCTGTAACATTAACCCCCCTGACGGTTTTTGTAATGTAACCATCGGCTGAAAAAGTCAGATCGTAAGAACCCGGACTAAGCATTCTTACAAAAGTTCCGCTCAGCGTATCAGAGTAGATATGTGAACTGTCCCTGTCATGTCCGGAAATAAAGATCCGTGAGCCAAGTGGTTCAAGTGAAAGTGAATCCCTTACAATACCGTGAATTCCATAAAGAGCATTCTCCAGATAGCCGAGCAGCGACCTGCTGTTGTACATCCACAGCAAACCAAGTTGTGCCGCCGGCGTTGTCTTTATATCATCGAGTTCAATAGTTACCTCCCTGCCCTGCAGCTCGGATGTCACAAAATCCTGCCGGCCCCCATATATTTTATACCATAGAGCTCCCCGCGTAACTCCGTTTTCCATAAAATCCATATACACAGGCGTGCTGTAATTGTGAACTGTATCAGCATAAGCCCTGCTCACCGATAAAAACCATGCATCGTCAGCATGCAGCCTGTCGAGGTATCTGTCCCACGGGTAATTTACAACTTCAGCCCCGGCATGAAAATTTGCAGATAAAATGAATCTGTGCCTGCGCATGAATCTGATCATGTCCCTGTTTTCATAAGGTACAACTATCGAAGGATCAAGAGGATCCGGAAATTTCCGGTTAAGATCGGCACCTTCGGAGTTATATCTGACCGGACTTGTAATCGTATTTCCGGTTCTGTAGGTCCCGTCAGGATTTGCAAGCGGGTTTATCCAGATTGACAGATTATCAACAAGGTTTCTGACTTCTGGAATAGTATTGTAATTCTTCAACAGGTAATCGATAAGATGAAGCATGAGTACAAAGCCTCCTGTTTCATCGCCATGCATTGATGAAGTATAAAATACCTCAGGTTCATTTTCATCCAGAAGTACATTGTCCGAAATCTTCAGAACAAGCACATGCTTACCGTATCCTGTGGAACCTATTGTGTCAAGCCTGCATAATGATGGATACAGACTTGCAAATTTTTTCATTATTGAGTCGTACTGTGTATAGGTCGGATATGTGTCCCATTCCATTGCCTGATCAGTACCGGAAGCTGTAACAAGGCCTGCAAGCCCCTTATTGTCAAGAATTTCAAATTTAAGATCCTGTTTAAGGAACCAGTCTATGTCGTACGGGGAAATTGTAATATAGATGTTTTTTTCATCCACCGACCAGACAGATAAATTCCTGCTTAGTCTGTCAGTTTCTGTCCGTGATTCAAATGGAACTGCAATATCTGACTGGCCATATTGTTCAACAAGCGACCTGAGTTTATCCCTTTTATCACTGTCCCGGGCATTGACAATTCCCGGAAAAGTAAATAATATTACCAGGAGTATTACAGATATCTTATTCATTAACAATTCTATACATTGAACCTTATATGAAGAATATCTCCATCTTCAACAATATAGTTTTTCCCTTCTATATAAAATTTTCCAGCTTCCTTGCATGCATGCTCTGACCCGAGGGCAACAAAATCGACATATTTCATTACTTCTGCCCGTATAAATCCCCTTTCGAGGTCGCTGTGAATAACCCCTGCTGCTTTCGGTGCGGTCATTCCTGTCTTTATTGTCCATGCCCTTATCTCCATAGGCCCGACAGTAAAGAAGGTCTGGAGGTTCAGCAGTTTATAGGCAGCCCTTACCAGCTTGTCAACACCCGGCTCCTGTAGCCCTGCATCACTCAGAAATGCCAGTCTGTCTTCCTTGCTTTCAAGCTCTGCAATTTCAGCCTCGATGGCTCCGGCAATTACAAGTACCTCTGCATCCTTGCCTTTAAGGAACTCTTTCACCCTGTCAACATGTTTGTTTCCTGACTTTGCCGACTTCTCATCAACATTACAGACGTACATAACAGGTTTCATAGTCAACAGGAAAAGGTCATCTATATATTTTCTATCCTCGTCCCTGACCTCCAGGGTACGTGCATTATTGAAACCCTCAAAATGTTCCCTGTACTTATTAAGAACCTCAACGCCATGTTTTGCATCCTTGTCTCCGGATTTTGATGCCCGCTCAAGTCTCTCAATTTTCTTCTCAACCGATTCAAGGTCCTTTACCTGAAGTTCCAGGTCAATTGTTTCCAGATCTCTTACCGGATCAACTGATCCGTCAATATGAGGAAGCGATTCATCATCAAAACACCTGAGAACATGAATCAGGGCATCTGTATTCCTTATATCGGCGAGAAATTTGTTTCCAACTCCTTCGCCCTTGTTCGATCCCTTTGCAAGCCCGGGAATATCAACAATCTCTACCGTGGTTGGTACTATCCTGTCAGTTACCTGATATTTTTCAAGTTCATAAAGACGGGGATCCGGAACCTGAACAACTCCTATATTTGATTTTGTTGCACTGAACGCATAGGCATTTGTTTCTCCCTTAGTATTTGATATACAATTAAATATTGTAGTTTTTCCTACGTTTGTTATTCCTATAATTCCACACTGTAAAGCCATCAGATAAGTTATTTTGTATTATTCATGCAAATGTACATCAATTTTCATTCCTAACTTTAACCCTCTGAGCGATTCCGGCACCCATGAAACAAAACAAGACAGCATTATCAATAATAAAATTAAATGACTATCAGGAGTCATGCATATAAACTCATTGATTTTCTTCGTTTACCCCGGCCCCAGGGGGAGCGAAGAAAATCAATTGACTCCCCTTGGGGATGGGGTAAAACAATTGATTTTCAGGCATCTTTGAATTCTTATTAAACATTCCTGAAACTCAAATAAAATTATACCGGGATTTCTTAAACTGGATATGTTCTGACGAAGTCGATCGATTTCAATATTTCATCATACATAAGCTTGTCATTCTCAATGAA
>JAKLDT010000284.1 GCA_022703405.1 Bacteroidota bacterium
TAATGGGCAGGATGTCGGCATATACCGGTAAGGATGTTACCTGGGAGGAAGTAATGAACTCCGACCTTTACCTGGGACCGAAAACTTATGCCTTCGGACCGGTTGTGCCGCCAATTCCGGAAGTAATACCTGTAATTGGTGTAGAGCCTAAACTTTAATAAACAAGATGATGAACAGAAGAGAGTTTGCCAGAAATTCGGCCATGGCTGCAGCATTTATTGCCTCAGGCAGTCTGAACAGCTTTTCAGCAGCGGGTAAGCTTCCGCAGAGAGAGCTGAAGAAAGGAGTAATGTGGGGCAGCATTGCAATGGGAAAGACAATTCTTGAGAAATTCAAGTTTGCAAAAGATGCAGGGTTCGATGGTGTGGAGGTGATGAGTCACCTTAACAGGGCTGAAGTTCTTAAAGCTGTTGAAGTAACAGGTTTGCCTGTTGCAAGCGTATGCGGCGAGCTTCACTGGAAATACCTTCTTTCTGATCCCGATCCTGCAATCAGGGAGCAGGGAGTAACAGCACTTAAGGTATGCCTTCAGGATGCAAGCGCCTACAATACTGACACTGTCTTACTTGTTCCGGGCCGGGTTAGTGACATTGTGACTTATGATGAATGCTGGATGCGAAGCACCGAAGAAATCAAGAAGGCGCTTCCTCTGGCTGAAAAGCTGCAGGTGAAAATAGGGATAGAGAATGTGTGGAATAACTTTCTTCTCAGCCCGATGGAAGCTGCAACCTACGTCGACCAGTTTAAGAGCCCCATGGTAGGATTCTATTTCGATTGTGGAAATATACTTGCTTATGGATGGCCGGAACAATGGATAAAAATACTCGGACGCCGTCTTGCAAGGGTTCATATTAAGGAATTCAGCAAAAAGCTGGCAGGTGAACAGGGCAACAGGGCCGGATTCGGTGTGAAATTACAGGAAGGTGATGTAAACTGGGCTGCCGTTATGAAAGCCCTTGATGATGTAAACTATCACGGCTGGACAACAATTGAACAGCCTGGTGGCGAGACTCCTGAAGGACTTGCTGATTTGTGTAATCGTTTGAAGAATATACAGCGTAGCTAAAGAATATTTTGGCGTAAGGCTGATTTTCCCATGCACGGATTACAAATCCGCGCAAGCATAATATACCTGGTTGATTATTATACAACATAAAGTAATCAGTAATCGGTAATCAGTATTCAGTAAAAATCACCGGTTACCGATTACTTTTTACCGTTTACTAACCTCTAACGTTGAAGCTGGCGCCAATTTGTAATTGGTGCCATTTTTCCATGCACGGATTATAAATCCGCGCAAGCATACTATAACTTCTTACTGCCGCAGATGGCTCTATCGTTCCGAATTGCTTACAAAAGCAATCGACCTGCTGTCGGGTGACCATGAAGGAACATTTATTGTACCCTGGCCTCCGTACAGATAAGCAATTACTTTCGCTTCTCCGCCGTTTACCGGCATAAGTCTGAGCATCACGTGTTTATATGAAGGGTGGTCGTTTGGTGACACCTCAGGTGGAAAGGAAATGAAAGCAATCCATTTGCCGTCAGGGGAGATATGGGGGAACCAGTTATTGAACTTGTCTTTTGTAATCTGTTCCCTTCCTTTGCCATCGGGTTTCATCCTCCAAATCTGCATTGAACCATTGTGATTACCATTATAATAGATGTATTTGCCGTCAGGAGTGTATTCACAGCCGTCAACATGTTCACCTGCCTTTATATTGGTCAATGCAAGCTCTTTGCCACCTTTTATTGAGTTCTTATAGATGTTGTAGATATTTTTGCCGTCTCTCTGGGCTACATAAACAACTTCCTGGTTATTCGGATTCCATCCATGCCAGTATGAAGGAGTGTTTTCAGTAACCATTTCAGGTGTGCCTCCTTCAATGGGGAGAACATAAACTGTTGAGCCACCGCCCGGCATACCATCTCTGTGATTGCTGATAGCAAGCAGTTTGCCGTCAAAGGAGATACCATGATCGTTATTGTTCCGGTTGGCAAATCCGGTATTTAGTTTTTCAAGTGCTCCGCCTTCTGCAGGTATTTTATACAGTGAACCATCCATGTTGAACAGAAGCTTTTTCCCGTCCGGCATCCAGTTTGGCGCCTCAAACCTGTCATTCTTTTCATATATAACCATTCTCTTACCATCAGCGACAGTCATTGTTTCGAGCCTGCATCCAAGGTAGCCACCCATGTTTGGATCATAATTCTCTGCCACCGGTCTGTCGATCCTCACATTCCATACTTTTGCTTCTTCCATTACCTCAGGATCATGAGAACAAATGAAGATACCGGCAAGTATTTCATCAGGCATGTAAGGCATCTCATTTGATCCGATAACTTCAAAGGGTTGTCCGGGAAGGGCAGCACGCATTGTTATTTTTTTGCCTGTCCTTTCTATCTGCAGCACATTATACCATGATGAATCGGCAAAAAGCTCATCCTGTGGATCCCGCATCGGAGCGCCATAGGTTCTTCTCCACTGAAGGACTGTCAGTCCGTCGCCATGAAGCGTTGCTGTGCTGTGTGCAGATTTGTCTGAAGTTGTTTCCCTGAGCATTAAGCCCACCTTCCTGTGAGCATTCGTCCCCTTTCCGATAAATGCGAAATTTGCAGTTATCATGAAATCTCCTTTCATTTTATTGAAAAGATAGAAGAATTCATCCCTTTCAAACCATATATTATATCCGCCACCCCTGAGTGTATAGCTCTGATCGGCAGCATTGTAAGCTGCTGAGCCTTTGACCTTTGGATTGCCAATGTCGGAACTCATTGTAAAGATACCTGCAGGTTGGTTCTGGGCTGAAGCCGCAAGAAAAATACCTGAAAACAGAAATGCCAGAATAGTTCTCATAGTTTTATTATTAGTCATTATAAATATAATTATCTCTTATTAAGTTGGTATCACTCAGGCAATAAATAGATTTTTAATTAACAATCTTTAAATAATTAAATTGAGTATCAGGAATCTTTAACAAAAACCCAGGTGTCATTTGAAAATCAATTTATTCACCCCATCCCCAAGGGGGGTAAATTGATTTTCTTCGCTCCCCTTGGGGCCGGGGTAAACGAAGAAAATCAATAATGTATTCTGTTTGATTCCTGATACTCATAATAATTAAATATATTTAGCATATCAAAAATAGTTTTATTTATTTTGAGATAATTATACTTTAACAATCAATTGACCAGACATTAAACTTTACCTGACTTAAAAAACAAAACTATGAGCGAGATTCTTGATAAAATAGCATTATGCGTTGAGTTTGGAAAGATAAACAA
>JAKLDT010000285.1 GCA_022703405.1 Bacteroidota bacterium
AACCTACCCTTAATGTTGTCAGGAAGAGAAGCTTCCTTCCTGATATACAGGACACTGTTAAGTCAAAGCCCGCATTTAATTATATTGTCACTGCCGAGCCGCTTATGCCGGAATATAATATCAGCCCCATAAAGGCTGCAGCACTTCTGCCTGATCCCCTGCCCAAACTGTACAAAAGCTATATTTCAGCCGGACTTGGTACTTACCTGAGCCCTTTTGGCGAGCTCAGCATCAGTAATGAAAGGTCAAAGAAAGGCGCAATAGGCCTGTACGCCAGACATTTTTCAACAAACGGGAAAGTAAAGCTCGATAATGATGAAAAGGTCTTTGCCGGGTATATGGATAATGATGCTTCACTTTATGGTAAAAAGTTTTTTAAGAAGAGCCTGCTTGAAGGATCTGTTGATTTTGCAGCTAAAACAAGGTATGCCTATGGCTATGCTCCTGAAATAACAGGGTATGCTCCGGAAAAGGATGACATAAGGATGAAATATGAAAATGCAGGTGCAAAGGCTTCATTTTCTTCTGAAACCATTGACTCTTCCGATCTGTCATACGACATCGACCTTGCATATAACTTTTTCAACCACACAAAGGATATGCAGCTTCATAAAATCGCACTTGACGGGAATTTTGCAAAATCGATCAAGGGTTTCTATGCAGGCGCAGATGTCAATTATGAGTTTTTCATTCCATCTGATTCTGTATCTGAGGAAAATGAATATATATTTTCCATAAGCCCTTTTGTAACGAAGTCAAGTGAGCTGTGGAATTTTAAGCTCGGATTTGAAGCACTCAGGGACAGGAAGAATATAATGCATATCTATCCTGATATTGAATTTGGATTCAATATTGTTCCGACCTACGTCAGTTTTTTCACCAGTCTGAATGGTTATCTTGAACGCAATGAGCCACTTAAGTTATTGTCGGAGAATCCATTTCTTGCGGATACACGACTGTTTAACGGTCAGCCGCGTCCACTTCTTTTCACCACTTCCGATACGGATCATGAACTTGTGCTGACAGCCGGGATCAAAGGGAATTCAGGTATTGGAGGAAGCTATCTTATCTCAGCCTCATACTCGGTGATAGAATCAATGCTTTTCTATTCCAATGTTGTTTCTCCTGATACAATTGTACCCCGGGCTTACGGCAATTACTTCATTTACACAGCCGATAACGGCAATATTCTGAATATTCACGGGGAGCTTTCAGCTGCAATAAGTGATAAGATGACCTTTAACGGGGCTGCAAATTTCTACAGCTATAGTTTCAGCACCACTGCCTGGAACAAACCCCAGTGGGATGCCAGGGCAGGACTTGAATATAATCTGCGGGATAAAATTATAGCAGGAGTGGATCTGACCGCAAGAGGAAGCCGTACGAATGTAATAAATGGTGATTTTTACAGCATTCAGGCAGGATATACACAGAAAGAGATTGAGATGCCTGCCCATGTCAATATGAACCTTTCTGCTGAGTACAGGTACTCTAAGATTCTTTCATTCTGGACCAG
This sequence comes from Bacteroidota bacterium, assembly GCA_022703405.1. Lineage (GTDB taxonomy): Bacteria > Bacteroidota > Bacteroidia > Bacteroidales > VadinHA17 > LD21. The sequence continues at coordinate 1,517 of JAKLDT010000285.1, forward strand.
GCTTAACAACATTGGTTTTAACCAGTATAGTGAATGGGCATATTACCCCTCCCAGAGGTTCCTTTTCCTTCTTGGATTCACCTACAGCCTCTGAGTCTGAATTGTAACATTTGTTACATTTTTCTGCCTGTGACAGCAAGTTCTGTTCCAGTCTGACATTCTGACAATCAGGCTGTCATGAAATGTTAATTTCCCGGGGAATATTGTGCATATTTTTCGCATTTTTTTCAAGGAAAAACCGTTTTTAATGAGTATATTTGCTGCGTTAATTAATAATCATTATATCAGTAAATTATAAGCGATAAAGTGAGGTTGGATGCAGGCAGGAGAAACAGAAAAAAGGCTAATCTGAATACATCACCGGTTTATTATGCTTAAATGAGAAAAGACAGCGGTAATACTTCTGTTTTGATATGATTATTGACAACTTATAAAAGGTTTAAAAGATATAAGAAAATGACCGAAAAGGAAAAGAAGTTACAGGACAGTATTGAGTACTCAGCGGAGAATATACAGGTTCTGGAAGGTCTCGAGGCTGTGAGGAAGAGACCTGCCATGTACATCGGCGACACTGGTGTTAAAGGTTTACATCATCTTGTTTATGAGGTGATCGATAATTCAATTGATGAGGCACTCGCAGGCTATTGCGGTAAAATAGATGTGGTAATAATGACTGATGGCTCTGTCAGTGTTACCGACGATGGACGAGGAATACCGACAGGTATGCATGAAAAGGAAAAGAAATCTGCACTTGAGGTTGTAATGACAGTTCTCCATGCAGGTGGAAAATTCGACAAGGATTCTTATAAAGTTTCCGGTGGTCTCCACGGCGTCGGTGTATCATGCGTGAATGCACTTTCTGACACTCTGAAAGCTGTAGTAATGCGTGAAGGCCAGATATTCAGACAGGAATATTCCAAGGGAAAACCGGTTACGGCAGTAGAGGTTATTGGAAAAACAGACAAATCAGGTACAGAAGTTACATTCAAGCCCGATGGAACAATATTCCAGACAACCGAATTCAATTTTGAGATACTTGCAGCAAGACTCAGGGAATTGGCCTACCTTAATAAAGGCATACTTCTGACTATCAAAGATATGCGGGAAGTTGTTGAGGATGGTAACGGTGGATCTCCAAGGTATGAGGAGTTTTTCTCACAACAGGGTCTTAAGGAGTTCGTAAGCTATATTGATGCAAACAGGGAAAGAATAATCGATAATATTATACATGTTACATACGACAAGGGTGAAGTACCTGTAGAGATAGCTCTTCAGTATAACAGCTCCTTCACTGAAAATTTATATTCATACGTTAATAATATAAATACGATTGAAGGTGGTACTCACCTTGCAGGATTCAGGAGAGGCCTTACAAGGACTCTTAAGAAATATGCTGAAGATACCGGGGCGACTTCAAAACTGAAATTTGATATTAACGGTGACGACTTCAGGGAAGGCCTAACGGCAATTATTTCAGTGAAAGTTCAGGAACCTCAGTTTGAGGGTCAGACTAAAACCAAACTTGGGAACAACGAGGTTATGGGGGCTGTAGATCAGGCTGTAAGCACCGCGCTTTCAAATTATCTGGAAGAGAATCCCAAGGATGCCAGGATAATCGTTCAGAAGGTTATACTTGCTGCCACAGCTCGTCATGCTGCCCGCAAAGCACGTGAGCTTGTTCAGCGTAAAAATGTTCTTTCAGGTTCAGGCTTGCCTGGCAAACTGGCTGACTGT
>JAKLDT010000286.1 GCA_022703405.1 Bacteroidota bacterium
GTTCCATAGAGCTCATCTGACTCCTCGTTTATATTCTTAATCTTGGATTCCATAAAGTTGAACCTGACTCCAAGAGTTATCCAATCATTGAGTTTGCTGTCATTATTATAACGCGCTGTCAGCCTGTTGTACCACGAGTTCTTCACAACACCTTCATGGTCATAGTAATCAATCCCAAGGAAATGGGTTGACTTCTCGCTTCCACCTGAAAAGGATGCGTTATAATTCTGGAAATTGCCCGGCTGGGTAACTGCGTTTTGCCAGTCTGTCGTTTCTCCACGCGATAATTGCTGTAATTCAGCTGTGGTCCATGTATAGCTTTGCCCGGACAAATTAACAAGATCATAATATTGTTGTGAATTCATCAGGTCCATCTTATTCATCATACTGATAAGGCCTCCCTGGGCATTAAATGACACCCTTGTTTTTCCAAGGGAGCCGCTTTTTGTGGTAATAAGGATAACTCCATTGGAACCTCTGTTGCCATAAATAGAGGCCGAAGAAGCATCTTTCAGGATTTCAATTGATTCGATGTCACCTGCAGCAATATCACCCAAGGAAGCAGGAATTCCGTCAACTATTACAAGTGGAGCATTGCCAGCATTTACCGATCCTCTTCCCCGTATTACAATTGAGGCATCAGCACCAGGTTTTGAACTGGGTTGAGTAACCTGTACCCCTGCAGCCATTCCCTGAAGTGCATTGCCGACCAGTCCGACTTTTGTATTCTTAAGGTCATCAGACTTTACAGAGGCTATTGAACCGGTCAGATCACTCTTCCTTGTGGTACCATAACCAACCACGACTACAGCGTCAAGTTCATAGTCATCCGGAATCATCTTTATATCAAGTGTGCTTTGACCATTATATTGTAACTCCCTGGAGATCATTCCTATGAATGAATAGACCAATACATCCTTATCAGCCACAGATATTGAATATCTGCCATTCGCATCTGAAGCAACGCCATTCTGGGTTCCTTTTACAATAATTGTAACCCCAGGCAGAGGATTGGATTCAAAATCAGTTATTGTACCGGAAACTTTATTCTGGGCAAGGCTGACAGATAAGCTTCCTATAAATAACAAAAGTGTTAAAATATATCTTTTCATAACTATATTATATTGAAGTTTAACAAATTAGACTAAAACCGGCGGATTGGCCTTGCTGCTATTACCCAAACATCGCAGGGGGCTGCGCCAGTCACCAAATTTGTGGACTCCCAGAAATTCACGTAATAGTAAGCCCATGCCCAGTTTGAACCAGGAAAGACAGAAGAAGTCCAATAATTTTCTGCGGATACAAATGCATAGGGACCTGGTAAAGAAGACCTGTAAAGGAACAACTCTTTCATCTCATCAAATGAGCCTAGGAACCAGTCATCATATACTATTCCGCCAACCTCAATGCTATAGTTATCACAAAGTTCTGCCGTGGTCGGAGGGGTTGAATTTCCAGCACCACGCCATGCGGCAATACCCTTGACAAGAATGTTTGTATTCTCCTTACCGGCATAGATTGCTTCAGAGGTACCGGTAGCATATGGTACCACCTGTATGCTGGGGCCAAAGGTCTGTGTATTTCCGGCATTTGCAGGCGCCACTATCAGACCATGAGCCCCTCCGTCAGAAACGTAGAATACAACACCGCCCCCAGCCTGACTGCCAAGCGTAAGCGGAACTATCATATTTCCAACAGAGCATGTCTTTCTGCCCCGGATAACAGTAAGGTTGTTTATTCCATAACAACCACCGGGTACTGTAACAGTAATTCCGGTTGCGGATAAAATGGCATTTGCATTGAAAACAACCCCCGTGGGATAGTAGCCGGATCCAAATCTTACTATGTCTCCTGTCTCGAATCCTTCACCTGCGATAGTTATTTCTTCCCCTGGTGATGCAGACGGAGGTACAACAACGTTACCCAGGGTAAATACAAATGCGACAAACAGATGCTGGTTGATCACAGTTGTTAAACCTGACCGTGTAACAGATACTTCATATTCACCTCCTGCATTTGCAGGGATTTCAATTTTAATCCCAAAGTTATCAGCCGAAACAACAGAAGCTGTAAAATCTGCTTCACCTTCAAGTGATCTGCATGCCACAATGTCTTCACCAGAAAAACCTGCGCCCTCTATAAAAACGATGTTACCAGGGATAGTTTCATCCTGCAAGGGCATTTTAATATATTTCAGAATTGGAGCCTTAACCTCTCCTGTAACAATTGTAGCTTCGTATTCCTTACAACCTGATAAGGCCAGCAGGAATATAAACGAAGCAAACAAGCATTTAAGAAAATGTTTCATAGGTTTCGTTTTAATGGTTCATAATCCGGGTTATATACTTTTTTTTGAATTTCATGTACCAATTTTTTCTACTTTCATTCCCTACAAACGTAAACAAAAAATAATCTTGTACAAACGTTTGTTCATTTTTTTTTACGTTGAACACAATTTAGTTCTTCGCTAACCATTTTTTAAGGTTTCACAGGCAAAACGTTTTAATAACTGCTAAAATATTGAATTGTACTCCTTATATTTGTACAAACGTTTATACAGAAATTAAATCTGATGCAGAAAGCTAACATCACAGACATTGCTGAGATGGCAGGCCTCTCAATCACAACCGTATCAAGGGTTCTGAACGGCAAGGCCGAGCAATACAGAATTGGAAAAAAATCTCAGCAAAAAGTAAGGGAGGCGGCAAAAAAACTTAACTATGTACCAAACCACTTTGCTTCAAATCTGAGAACAGGGAAAAGCGGAACCATCGCATTAATAATCCCTTCGCTGAACAACCCATTCTTTGCCGGAATTGCAAGTGAAATAAATACTGCCGTCAGAAAATTCAACTATATCACTATTATCAGTGACAGTGATGAGAATGTAGATACCGAAAAAATGGAACTCCTTCAGCTTGCAGCCAGAAATATTGAAGGACTTATAATTGTTCCGTGCGGTGATCAATGGGAACATATGAAAGAGATTCAGGACCAGGGAATCCCGGTAATTTGTATTGACCGGTATTTTGAAGATATAGATATACCTTTCATTTCCACTGATAATTATGAAGGAGCATTTAATGCAACCAAATACCTGCTTGAAAGAGGTCATTCAAGAATAACCTGCAT
>JAKLDT010000287.1 GCA_022703405.1 Bacteroidota bacterium
CAATGCTTTTACCGTATTTCCGGCATAATGAAGGCAGGGTTGAAAATGCACCCTTGCCAAAATGAACAGCGGGTATTCGTGCAAAACGGAAATTATCTACCATAGTGACGGATCGTCGGGCTCTAATATTTTATATCTGACACCTTTACGTGGTTCTTCCATATAATCGGCAACAATATCCTTCCATGCAGCATAATGTGATGTCAGCTTATGTTCTGCTGCAGACTGTTCAGACTCATAAGCTTCATAAAGCATGAACTGACATGGATCATCGGCCATCTGGATCACATCGAACCTCAGGTTTCCCGGCTCCTTCAGAGACTGTTTATGGTTCACAATTGTTGCTTCAATAAAGCGATCAACAAGACCTTTCTTCACTTTGATGTGTACACAGTTTACTATCATATCTGAGTTAATATATTTCACAAAAGTATCAATTTCCTGATTTAGTAACCTCATATACTGCCCCGTCATACTTTTTTGTCAGTGTAACATGAAATCCCGAATGGGCAAGGTCTTTCCCGGAAGCCTTCAGAATAAGTTCGCCTGAAGGCGCCTTCCTGATTTCATACTCAGCTGCCGGATCGAGGTAATTAACAGTGACCAGCCTTGTATTTTCAGCGGAGCCCTGACGGAAAATTCCGACAATGCCGCCTGACTTCGAATCAGTATTTATTCTCTGGTAACCGTCCCACAACCCTTCCGCAGGTTCTCCGTAACCCTTAAGATCCTGACGGAAAGACATATAATCATGTTTTTCCTGGGTAATCCTCATCCAGTCGGCCCATTTTTTCATACCGGCTCTCTGTTCCTTTGTTAATCTTCGAGGATCGCCGAGCACAATAGGCAACGAGCCGTTAAGAGACATCAGTGAGAGTTCAAACTCAGGATCGTCAAAATACTGGTTTCCTATAACCATTGCAGTGGCAGGGATTACCGGTGTTCTCCACCACGACATATTCCTGACTCTCAGAGATCCAAGCGGTACTTTTTCAGAAAAGTTTGACAGCCAGTTGCCCTCGGCATGTTTGCACATATCAAGGTCGATAAGCTGAAGAGCGCCCATTGTTTCGAAGGTGCAGTCGATGAATAATCCCGGGGCTTCTGCATGCAGATCATCGAAAAGCTGCCAGGTTCTCTGATACATCTGCAGCATCGATTCACTACGGTCGCGGTGAGCAGGATGGTCCTTTGCATGACAGCCCGATCTCGTTTTATCTGTTGTATAAGCTCCAGTCACTACAGCAAAATCACCCTTTATATACTCAAGTCCATGTTCCCTGACAAGTCCCAGTATTACGCCTTTTATGTAATCATACCAACCTGTAGTCATGCACATTGAATAAGTTTCCCAGTCATACATTTTGTCAAAGTCGGCATGCAGGCTGATTGGTGAGCCGTCTGCTTTCCTGACGAGCCATTCCGGATGCTCCCTGAAAACCCGGCTTTTCGATTCAGCAGCTCCCAGGCTTATCCATACTCCCGGTTTCATGCCTTTTGATTTAATATAATCGAAAACCGGTTTGAGGCCGTTCGGGAACTTTTCTTTATTGATTCCCCAGTCGCCATAGGAGTCCTGCCAGCCGTCATCAATTATGAACTCTTCCACTCCGCATTCTGCAGCAGCATCAGCAAGCTCATAAATCAGCTTTTCATTTATATTATGAAGGAAAGGCTCCCAGGTATTGTACACAAATACAGGCTTTTCCGGAATCTGGCTGAGCCTTGTACCCATGTATAATCTTACATAATCGCTGACTGTTGTATTCAGAACTTCATAAGGATCAGAAGAATTTTCATAAACAGCTGTAAAAACCTGAGTGCTCTCCCATTTACCGGAAGGTTTTATCCATTTTCTGAAGCAATAGTTCTGGTCTGCATGTGTCAGCCCGGCAGTGAACTGTTGCGGTTTAAGGAAAGCTGTTGTACGCTTCATAACACCCGGTGCCTCATTCCCAAAGGCTATTCCCCTTCTATTCCTGAACTGGTGAGCAACAACAACAGGGTCGTAACATTCACCTACAAAGGGTCCAAGGGCCTTCTGCCGGCCGTATTCATGCATTATCCAGGTATGGGTACCATCATCCCCTCCAAACTTAATACTCTCTATATCAACTGATTCTATATTCAAATCTGCTTTACCGACGTTTTCAATTATCAGATTTTTCTTTATCAGAGGCAGTCCCGGATAAAGTATATAATTTATCGTAAGACTGATATTCAGCTCAGTGTTACGGGCTGCTATTGAGGCTCCGTGCCCGCCATGAGCATCACTTATATGTTTCGTGTCAGTCACTATCCACCTGTCGTTGCCTGATACCTTCCGGCCATTGACTAGAAAGGAGAACTCTTCCGATCCCGGAGCCATGAATTCCCCTGTTCCATCCTTCATTTTCAAACTTGAAGAAACAATTGTGCATTTTGACTTATCAAGTTCAATGATCCTGACAATTTTGCCATTATCAAGGACTACCCTGTCTTTTTCGAGAGATGCAAACTGCTGGGAAAACAAAGGAAAAGATACCGGTATCAGGAAAGCAATAAGCAGAACGAGCCGCATTTTCATATCATTAAAATTAGCATTAACTGTAAATATAGCTTATTTTGATATCTTTGATATTCACAAGCAAAGTGCAAAATAAAGCTCACAAAATGAGAATCATTTATATAGTATTCTTTTTGATTTCCGGCAATATTTTAATTGCCCAGGAAGGCGCCTGCAAGGTATTGCTTCCACGGCTGTCAGGAACATATACAGGTGACTGCAGAAAAGGACTCGCACATGGCAAAGGATCCGCAATCGGCATTGACAGATATGAAGGGGAATTCCGCAAAGGGCTTCCTGAAGGGCTTGGTCTTTACCGCTGGGAAAACGGAACATATTACGAAGGATATTTCAAACAGGGCTTAAGGGAAGGCTCCGGAAGAATGGTTTACGGAAGCGACTCTGTAAGAACAGGTTACTGGAGAGCCGACAGGTATATAGGAGAAAAAGAAACTAAAAGATACGAAGTACTTCAGAGCAGGTTTGTTGCACGTTCTGCTTTTGTTAAAACAGCAAATACACCCAATCAGGTAAAGATTAAACTTACTCTTGCCGGTTCTCCAAACACAA
>JAKLDT010000288.1 GCA_022703405.1 Bacteroidota bacterium
TAAAGCGAACTGGGACTGCCTGGCTGCAGCTGCATCATGGGCGAAGAAAAATGAGCCTGTTCTCAGGGATGTGCACTGGGCAGGCGGCGATCCTTCAAAAGGTGAGGTTTACGCCTATGCTGCATGGGCAGATAAGCGGGGAGTAATATCCCTGCGTAATCCGTCATCTGTTGAAAAGTGCTTCAGCTTTTCAATAGAAGAGATATTTGAACTCCCGGATAGATTAAATGATAATTACATACTGTCGCAGGTATATTCATCCGGCTCAATAAAGAGACCTCCGGCTGTTGCAGGAAATTCATTTATGATCATACTGCAACCTTATGAGCTAAGGGTCTTTAATGCTCAACTAAAATGATGGGAAGCACATTACAGCAGTTTATAATTTTACTGTCTGCTCCGGTACATTCCATCCTTCAATAACAAGTCTGAGATCATTCAGTCCGTTATTGTATTTTCCGGTTGAAAAATCAAGGTTTATCTCCTTTTCTTCTCCGGGCAGCAGAGTTACGAAGTTCTCCGAAAACCATGCCGGGAGAACAAGCTCATCGCTTCCGTTCAGTACCTTAAGCCTGATGAAAAAGGCAGTCTCATTTCCGGGATTCGACAGTTTTATGGCAGATTGCTTATCTCCTTTTGATGTTACTTCAGCCTTCACTGAAACCTTCTGCAACTCATTCAGCTTTTCATAAGAGTGGCTGACGTTTGAGAGCCAGTAGAGGTTTTCATCAACTGTCTTATCCTGATCGCTTAGCTTTAGTTTAAGGAAGAATACCTCATTAGTATTTACAGGAAGATTAACCTTGTTAAGAAGTTGAAGTGAATGTGCCTGGAGAGTTACGTTATTCTTTTCCTCCGACAACATTTTGCCATGCATATCGTAAAGAGTAACAGAAGCAATAAGCGGATTTGTCTGAACAGCCTTCTGGTTGAGTACACAGATAACGGAATCGTTGAGATTTAACTGAATGTGTACAGGAGCTGCTCCATGCTTAAATCCGAAATACCCACCCTGGTAATCGAGATAATAATCATAGAATGAGCCTCTTAATGCCGTCCATGGATTCTGGTTTTTCCAGACAAGCATTCCGGCATACCAGTCCCACATTTTGTGGTTGAAGGCTTCCTGCAGTGCCCTGTACTGTTCATAGCTGACAATCTGTGCCTTGAAGCAGAAATCTTTCACGTCTTTAACTTTTCCATACCTGTCGGGGAAATCCATTAGCGGCAGATACTTGTGATACTGCCATGAGCCTGAAGTACGCGGACCCCTTGGAGGCGTCATTTCATCCTGAGGTATTATCTTAACAAGACCGTCATAGTTTGGTATCCCTATTGAGCCAGTTTCAGGATTGAAGGGGAAAGATCTTTCTGTAAAGATCTTCTCCGGTTCACGGATGCCGTAAGGGCCATCGCCAACTCCTCCAATGCTGTTTGTCATAAGTTTGGGAGAAGTTGAATATTCAAGGAAAAACCTCTGTGGGTCATATTTCGGGAATATCTCTTCTTCAAGAGCTTTCAGTATATCAGCAACCGGTTTAGTTTCATTTGATCCGCACCACAAATAAAGGCTCGGGTGGTTTCTGAGCATTTTGATCTGATCAATTGCTGATTCGAGGAAGAGGTCATGGTTATCAGGATATGCCTTGCGGCGGGCCTGTGATTCCTTTTTCATCGGATCGAGCCATTCACCGTTGCAATCGCCTGATATCCAAAGATCCTGCCAGACAAGAATACCATATTTATCGCAGGAATTATAGAATTCAGGACGTTCTGTAAGTCCTCCGCCCCATACCCTTATCATGTTCATGTTCATACCGGCATGCATCCTAACCTCGGCTTCGTATCTTTCAGCAGTGAGCCTCATAAGCATGTCGGAAGCTATCCAGTTGCCTCCCTTTATGAATACCTTCTGCCCGTTAACAGTAAATACTTTTGATTTTATGTTTTCATCCCAGTAGTTTCCGGTTTCCCTGATGCCGACACTTACTTCTTCCGCATCAAAATTTACACCGCTCTGGACAACAAAATCGAACTTCACTTTGTACATAGGCTGGTCTCCCATTCCGTTTGGCCACCACAGTCTCGGATTTTCTATTTTGAATTCCGGAAGCGCCGAAGTTTTGGTTTCGCCAGGATTAAGTGTAACTTTTACACTTTTTGTCAGTCCTTCAATAGTTGCTGAAAAAACACCCTGCACGGCAGTCGTTGTAGCATTGACTAGTTCAGCTGAAGGCCTGACAAAGGCTGCCTGTTGTTTTTCCCCGGGGACCCTGACGCCTGGGACCCTCATTTCAACAAATGGATTCCTGAGATCAGCAGTGCCTGTTATCTCAAGTGCAACCTGATCCCAGATACCTGTATTCCTGTCGCGGACAGGACAAATCCAGTCCCAGCCGGCAGTGAACTGCATTGTGACATTTCTTCCTATTGTTCCGTCACCACCCTGTCCTCCGTTTGGATTTCCCACCGGATCGGGAGGAGCTACCCACACTGCCAGCCTGTTTTTCTTCCCTTTAAGAAGATAAGGAGTAATCAGGAATTTTTCCCTGAGATACATACCCTGATGAGTGTTTGTGTTTACCCTCTTACCATTCAGGAAAATATCTGCAAAGTAATTTATGCCCCTGAAGCTCAGCCATACCTGCTGGTCATTATTCAGTTCGGGAAGTTCGAATTCCCTGTAAAACCAGTATGTATAATAATCCCTTCCGGTTTCATGCACATCGGGAATAAGGTTGTTGTTAAGGCCGAAAAAGGGATCGGGAATAAGCTTATTGTTCAGAAGGGTGGTTAATACTGTTCCTGGAACAGTGGCATTTATCCATCCTTCAGGGTTGAATGAGCCGGAAGTAAGTTCGTTGCCATCAGTAAGAACTTCGGTTGCTCTTTTTGCCTTCCAGTTGTCATTAAGGAGGATCTGAGATGCCGGCTGTGAGAATGAGCTTAGAATGCTTATTATTAATGCAGTAATTGTAAGAATGTATCTTTTCATCGCGGGACGTTTTATTTTTCTGTTTGTTTTAGTGTCACTGATATTTTAAGGTTGTTTCCCTGTGGCAAAGTTACTGATCTGTCCTCAGAATCAAAAGAGCTCCATACCTTACCGTCAAT
>JAKLDT010000289.1 GCA_022703405.1 Bacteroidota bacterium
TGATGTAATTATTCCCGTCTCAAGAAACAATATCCGCAAATTCGACGAGGCATTTCAGGTGGCCCGTCAGTAATATTTGCCGTTCATCACAAATACTTGCTTTTCATAACAGAACAAGTGCGGGTTCATGCGCTGCACAACAAATCATTGTCGTATATCCCAAATATTTGCAGCCTTATATCCTATTGCTTCAATTTGCCATGACGTTCTGAATCATGTTAAACCAAAAAAGGAAGCTATGGCAAAATCAAATTTAAGGAAGAGGAGCAAAAAAATGCTGGTATTCGGTGTCTTTTTTCTGGGACTAATTTCTTGTCTTGCAGGACAGGATAATAAAAGCTATGTAATAAGGGGAAGATTGATTGACAGTCTTAACCAAGAGCCTCTGATTTTTGCAACGATTGCTGTCAGGAGAACTTCAGGAACAACTTTTATAACAGGTTGTTCTGCAGGACCGGAGGGATATTTTGAAACTGGATCACTTCAACAGGGAAATTACGAGCTGCAAATAAGTGCATTGGGTTATGAAACTGAAACCCGTGTAGTTGATCTTAAACAAGATACGGATCTGGGTAATATAATGCTTGACCAAAGAATTGCCCTCCTTGAAGAAGTAACAGTAGCCGGAGAAAGAATCAAAGCAAGACAGGACGCAGGTATCACAACTTACTTTATGAATGAAAAAATTTACAGGATCTCTAATACCGGAACTGACCTTCTCGGTTACATACCCGGGATTCAAATCGACCTTATGAAGAATATTTCCCTGAACGGCAATTCAGGGATAATGGTCCTTATTGACGGCAGGGAAAGGGATAAAAATTTCATAAATCAGCTTGCTCCGGAAAAGATCGACCGCGTTGAGATAATAAATGTTCCTTCAAGCCGATACGATGAAACAGTTACGGGAGTTATCAACATAATTTTAAAAGAAAAAACAGCGGAAAAAGTGAGTGGTCATTTTCTTGCTGATATACCTGTTTTTAAATCATTTGTTTATTCATTCCCTGATTTCAGCGCTGATTTCAGAATTAGGAATCTTGGCTTTAATGTGTCTTATTCAGGAGCGTTCAGTTACTTTGATATTACTGAATCAAGCTTCAAAAAGACTGAAACCGGACCCGATGTGAGGGAGATGACTTCATTGCAGCTTGTCAGGCAAAAAGACAAGTCGCATAGCTTTCACTTTGGAGTGGACTATAGGTTGAATAAGCACAATGAATTCAGTTTTTACTCCTTTACTAACCCTTTTTCAAGGGAATTTGACGGGGATGTGGAATATCAGTTTTCCGGTATGACAACAGGGGAAAAACTTCTCAAATATTCAAAAAATGATACCGACAGAAACCTGAATTCGCATTTCTCACTTTGGTACAGGCATGGATCTGACAAGCCCGGCAAGGAACTTACCGCTGAAATTAATTATAGCAATTTCAGAGCTTGCAACGGTACCAAATATATCTCCGCTCACCCCGGAAATGAATATTCTGATGAGTATTCAAGCCTGATAAGACCTTTGCAGAATTCATTCAGTTTTCGCCTGGATTATGCATTGCCCCTTTCAGCCGGGCTGAAATTTGATGCCGGATTTAAAATCAGGACTCAGAAAATGCAGGACAGGATGTCTGACGGTTTCACTTATGGAGAGAATATTCTTGCTGCTTACTGGTCACTTGCAAAGAAAGGTCTAAAGTATACTGTTACTGGCGGAATGAGGGCAGAAAGATCCGCAACAGGATCAGGAAGCAGAACAGTTTTTTCAGGAATAACCATTCTTCCGCAATTATCCGTGACCCGTAATCTCACTGAAAAACAAACTCTTGAATTGTCATATAATTCAACCGCTTACCGGCCCAATATCTATGAATTGAATCCTTATACAAGCTTCATCGATCCTTTATCAGTCGGGACCGGCAACAGTGAACTTGAAAGTGAAATCACTCACAGGGTCAGGCTATCCTGGTCACGATCGTCCGGCAATAATTTTATATCCCCGGGAGTATTCCATGAATTGGAAAACAGATCGATTAACAGGTATGCCATTGTACTTGATGATGGCAAAGTTGAGTCCCTGATTGCCAATCTGGGGACTATCAGCAAAACCGGAGTTCAGTTTTCCGGATCAGTCAGAATTAATAATCTTATTACAGTCAATCCCTGGTTCAGGGTTTATAACATGCATAACAGCTTAAATGAGACTGCGAGGTTGAATAATATGGCCGTAAGGCACAAAATGGTAGTTGAAACAAGTTTTTCAGCAATAGCTTCGTTCAAAAATGACCTTGCCCTTTCATTCCAGTTTCAGTACAAAAGCCCTGTGATAGACATGCAGTCAGATTTTTTCAGCGATCCTTTATGGATGATTTCAGCAGAGAAGTCTTTCCTGAAGAAATTCAAAGCCGGGATAGTAACAGCTCTTCCCTTCACCCGGTCATTTACCTGGCAGGGCTATAAAACTAAAGCCGGATCACTTGAAATGCATAATCAGGGTGACCTGAAGCTGCCGGTTTTCCCTTTCTGGCTAAAATTCAGTTATAAGTTCAATTCAGGAGAAAAGAACAGGCAGAGCACAGGTTCAAGGGAAGATATTATTAAGATCCCAGAAAAGGGGTTTTAGTTCAATCCCGGGCGATGGCATTTGCCCGGTGACAGCAATACATCAAGAGCAGCAGATTTATTTGACTTCGCATTTCTGGCGGTGTAACTTACAACATTATTGTCGTATAATGAATTTCATATCAATAAAATGAGGAACGGGAGTTTTACCTCAATCGATTACCAAAATACTCTGCAATGATGAAACCCACATATATCAAATACACAAACACTTATGTGCATTGTTTTCAACCATGTGGGTTCCATCCGGCCCTTAAAATAAATATTACATCCGGATGAAAACGATCGTTGACCTGCTGGAGAACAGTGCTCGGAAGTTCAGGGACAATCCCTATCTCCTTGAAAAAAAGGGCGACAAGTATGAAGCCACAACTTTCCATGAAACCAGGCAGCAGGTCTTTAAGGTTGCTGCAGGATTCCTGGCCCTTGGGATAAAAAAAGGAGACAGGATCGCATTGCTGTCTGAATCAAGGACTGACTGGGTGATAA
>JAKLDT010000029.1 GCA_022703405.1 Bacteroidota bacterium
TTAAGACCCTTTTGTATCTGTTCTGCTTCTATATCGGAATAGAATCCATATTTATACTCACCGGAGGTTACCTCATCCAATATCCTGTCCTGTTCTTTTTCCATCCGAAAATGTTCAAATAATGATTCCTTATTAAAAAACAAGGATCAAAACAAATTGTTAATACTTAAATTGAATTTAATCTAAATAAACATGCAAAAATAATAAAAATCCGCGATTAAGGACCTTGATAATCCAATATTAAGGCATGAACAGTACCTTATAAAAAAGGTTAATAGTACAGTTTTCTCATACATTTGAAAGGAAAATAATTATAAATTGCGCCCTTTGTCTAATTTTTAACAAGCTATTATATATGGTCCCTTTTCTTAAATCCCTGTTTTCATTACGAAATAAAAGATTTATTATCTCATTAATTGTACTCCTGGCACCCCTGTCAGCATTTGCTTCAGGTGGTAATGTCCCCATGGTGGGACCTGTAAGGGTTGAATTTATTATTTTCGGACTTGTCCTACTTGGAGTTGCTCTCTTTCACAATCAGACTTTCTGGGTTGCAGTATCAGGTCTTACAGTATTGCTTATATTCAAATTCATCTTCGACCCCGGATTTCATCTCGGGGAACACCTGTTCGGGGAAACACCTTTTATCGATCAGCTTATGGACAAAAGCCTTAGGCAGGGTGAATGGGGCATTATACTTAACCTTCTTGGTCTCCTCCTTGGCTTTGCCATCCTCTCCAAGATCTTCGAAGAGTCAGGAGTTCCTGATATCCTTCCAAGATTTCTTCCTGATGACTGGAAAGGCCCTTTTCTCCTTCTTGTATTTGTATTCATACTTTCTTCATTTCTCGATAATATTGCAGCAGCCCTCATTGGGGGAACTATAGCCCTCGTTGTTTTTGACAAGAAGGTCCATCTGGGCTATCTGGCAGCTATTGTAGCGGCAAGTAATGCAGGAGGTTCAGGCAGTGTTGTCGGTGATACCACAACCACAATGATGTGGATTGACGGAGTAAGTGCGTTTAATGTTCTGCATGCTTTTGTTGCCGCCGGAGCCGCGTTGTTATTCTTTGCATGGTTCGCCTCACATCAGCAGGACAAATTCCAGAGGATACAGAAAGACTCTTCAGCTGATGTAAAAATTGACTGGCTTAAAATTTTTAATGTTGCTCTCATACTAATCGGAGCAATAATTTCAAATGTCTTGTATGATATGCCTGCACTTGGTGTATGGATTGCAATACTTATCGGCGCTGCAATAAGGCCGGTACCATGGAAAGAGGTTCCTGCTGCAATTAAGGGCACTGTTTTCCTTCTCTGCCTTGTGATGTGTGCATCTATGATGCCTGTTGAGGAACTTCCGAATGCCTCATGGATCACTGCTCTTGCACTTGGCTTCCTTTCTGCTGTATTTGATAATATCCCTCTTACAAAGCTCTGCCTCGATCAGGGACATTATGATTGGGGTATGCTTGCTTATGCAGTAGGTTTTGGCGGCTCAATGGTCTGGTTTGGTTCATCAGCAGGTGTTGCAATTACAAACAAATTCCCGGAAGGAAGGAATGTTATACTATGGGTGAAAAAAGGATGGCATATAGCAGTTGCTTATGTAATAGGCTTCTTTGTATTATACCTCACTATGGGATGGGAACCTGCAGACAATAAGGAACATAAAATTATAAACTGCACTGTCCCCGGTTGCCCGATGGCAGGACAGGAACAGCCTGCAGGTGAAAACGGATCAGCAGGAGGTTCAGTCAGCGAGCTACATACAGTTACAGGCTTCTGAACAGGGAATAAAGACATTTTAGCAATATTATAATTATCTTTAGTGTGCTAATTAAACATACTATGAGGAAGTATTATGCAATAACCATGGCAGTAATTCTTGCATCCTGCCTGCTCAATGCACAGCCGGTAAAGGATGTAAAAGCAGAACTGAAGCATGTTACTGTGTTCCCCGACAGGGCACAGGCCGATCATGAGGGATCAGTAACTCTCATGCCCGGTAAATCAGTACTGAAACTCACAGAGCTGTCTCCATATATTGATCCGCAGAGTGTTCAGGTGAAAGGTTTCGGGGAATTCACAATCCTGTCGGTTAACCACCAGAACAATTACCTAAAAAACCTCGATGAAGCGCCTGAAATAAAAAGCCTCAGGAGCCAGATGGAAGCACTCCAGCTGAAAGTTGAGGACGAAAAGACTGCTATTGCTGCTCTTAAGGAAAAAGAGGCTTTCCTTACAGCCAACAGGGCCCTGCTTGTAAAGGAAACGACTGTATCAGTGGAACAGATCAGGAGTATCATGGACCTGTACACTAACAATATGGAGCAGGTAGGTATCAGCGTTGTCCGGAAGAACAGGCTTATTAAGGATTACGAAAAACAGATCGCAGCTATTCAGCAACAGATATCAGAAAAGCTTGTAAAACAGAATCTTCCCTCTGGTGAAGTTTTTGTGACTGTATCTTCTGAAAAGCAGGTCTCCGGGAAAATTACACTGAGCTATGTTGTAATGAATGCCGGCTGGTATCCATCTTACGACATAAGGGTTACCGATATCAGGAATCCTGTGACAATTTTTTACAAGGCTAATGTTTATCAGAATACAGGCGTTGAATGGAAGGACGTCAGACTGAGCTTCTCAAATGCCACTCCATGGGTTTCAGGCGATATTCCTGCAATGTATCCCTGGATGATTGATTTTTATGTTCAGCCCCGCATGCTGATGTCAAGGTCAAACAAGGGTATTGCTGACCAGGCAGAGGCTCCTGCAATGATGGAAGTGGCAGCTGTGACAAAAGAAGCCAGAATGATCGAAGAAGCTCCGGCTCCTCCCCCTCCTGTTCAGGTGCAGACAGGTGAAACAACAGTTACTTTTGATGTTTCTGTGCCATATTCAATCCCTGCTGATGGAAAGATACAGGTCGTTGAAATCCAGCGACTTATTTCTGATGCAGAATACAAATATGTTACCTTGCCCAAATTGTCACAATATGCATATCTTACTGCCAACATAGCAGACTGGGCAAAGATGAACCTGCAGGCAGGAGAAGCAACATTATATTTTGAGAATTCATTTGTAGGAAAGACAAACCTTGATGTCAGCCAGCTTAAAGACACTCTTGCAATTTCACTCGGAACAGATAACAGTATACTTGTAAAAAGAGAAAAGAGGCAGGATTTCACAAGCAAAAAGGTAATAGGCGCCAATAAAACTGAAACATATTCATTCCTTATTACTGTCAGGAATAATAAAGCTTCAGGTATAAAACTTACTCTTCAGGACCAGATACCTGTTTCAACTAACAGCAGTATTACAGTGGAACCTGTTGAAATGTCGGGAGGGAAACTGACAAATGAAACCGGAGAAGTGAAATGGGACCTGGAACTCAAAGCCCAGGAATCT
Organism: Bacteroidota bacterium; assembly: GCA_022703405.1. Taxonomy (GTDB): domain Bacteria; phylum Bacteroidota; class Bacteroidia; order Bacteroidales; family VadinHA17; genus LD21. The sequence continues at coordinate 3,412 of JAKLDT010000029.1, forward strand.
AAACAGATAATACTCTCATATTCTGTAAAATATCCTAAAGACAAAATAGTAATTCTGGAATAACATGAGTGTGCTGGGAAACCTTGTATGGCTACTGTTCGGAGGAATTGTAGTTGCTATTGAATATCTGATAGGGAGCATTATTCTTATGATCACTATTGTTGGCATACCCTTTGGCGTTCAGACTCTCAAGATGGCGGCTCTTGCACTTTGGCCCTTTGGAAGGGACACACGTGTACATTCAAGAGCCTCGGGCTGCCTGTACATTATTATGAATATCCTCTGGCTGCTTTGTGGCGGTCTGTGGATCGCAGTAACACATGCACTGTTCGGAGCCCTGCTGTGTATAACAATAATCGGAATTCCGTTTGGCTTGCAGCATTTCAAGCTTACTGCAATCGCATTAAGTCCATTTGGCCGTGATATTGTAAATTTATGATATGAGTGAAAAGGGAACACAGATTAGTGAATTTGGCAAATACGGACTTATCAGTCATCTTACAAGTGACTTCAAGCCTGTAAATAAATCAACTGTAAAAGGTACAGGTGACGATGCCGCCATAATTGAAAATGGCAAAAAGATGACACTTGTATCAACTGATCTTCTGCTCGAGGGAATCCATTTCAACCTGATATACACACCAATGAAGCATCTGGGTTACAAGACTGTAATCAGGGCAATATCAGACATATATGCAATGAATGGCACTCCGGAACAATTGCTTGTTTCGCTTGGCATCAGCTCCCGGTTTTCTGTTGAGCAGATTGAAGAATTTTATGAAGGCATCAGCCTGGCATGCATAAAATACAAGACTGACCTTGCCGGTGGTGATACAACAAGTTCTGTTACCGGGCTTACAATATCGGTTACAGCTGTCGGGTCAGCTGAAAAAGGGAACATAATAAGAAGAGACACCGCTAGACCAAATGACCTGATCTGTGTTACAGGAGATTTTGGCGCATCCTTCATGGGGCTTCAGCTTCTCGAAAGGGAAAGAAGACTGTATGAAAAGGATAAAAACATACAGCCTGATCTGTCGGGATATGACTATGTGGCAGGCAGGCAGCTTAAACCTGAATTTCCAGCAGCAGTATTGCAGGAACTTGCCGGTGCAGGTATAAAACCAACAGCCATGATAGATGTTACAGAAGGCCTTGCTTCAGATCTTATTCAGATATGCAGGAGCTCCGGCACAGGGTGCAGGATCTTCTACAGCAGGATACCAGTAGATTATGAAACAGGCAAGGCTGCAGAAGAATTCAATATTGATCCTATAACGCCAGCTCTTAACGGAGGCGAGGACTATGAGCTTCTCTTTTCAGTAGCCCTTGAAGATGCTGAAAGAATAAAACAGCTGAAGTCTGTAAAGGTTATTGGTCACATGACAGCCCCCGGAACAGGGTACTTTATTGCAGGTGACGATGGCTCGGAAGTCGAGCTCACAGCCCAGGGCTGGAGCGGCAGGAAATAGCTCAGCGTGCTATTTTGCCCTGATTACTCCCCTGTCGGACGATTTAATGAAATCAACAATATAGTCTCTTTCCTGTGAAGGTTGAAAATCATTCAATACCTTTTCAATAGCCTGTGAGTTGTTCAGACCGCTGAGGTATATTGTACGGTAGATATTATGTATCTCATCGATTTTTTCCTTTACAAAGCCCCGTCTTGCCAGGCCAACAGAATTAAGTCCCATGTAGGAAAGCGGTTCCCTGTCTGCTTTCACATAAGGCGGAACATCTATTCTCACCTTTGAGCCGCCGCCAACGAATACATGTGCACCTATCCTTGCAAACTGGTGTACAAGGGTCCCTCCGCTTATTATCGCCCAGTCATGTACTTTAACTTCTCCGGCAAGTCCGCAGCTGTTGCCTATAATGCAATTGTCACCAATGGCACAGTCGTGTCCCACATGTGCATAAGCCATCAGCAGGCAGTTATTGCCGATAACAGTTTTTCCCACAGCAGCCGTTCCGCGGTTAACTGTCGAGCCTTCCCTTACTGTGGTATTGTCTCCTATTTCGGCAGTAGATTCCTCACCGACAAATTTCAGGTCCTGAGGGATACCTGAAATTACAGCTGTCGGAAATATTCTGCAGTTTTTTCCTATCCGTGCGCCATACATTACTGTCGCATTCGGACCAATCCAGGTTCCGTCGCCAATTTCAACATTCCTGTCAATAAATGCGAAAGGTTCGACAGTAACATTACTGCCAAGTTTTGCCTCCGGGTGTACAAAAGCCAGATTTGAAATCATTGTCTTAAACTTTATTCTTAACAACCTGTGCTGTAAGTTCTCCTTCAAGGACAAGCTTATTTCCGACAAATGCCTGTCCGAACATTGTAACGATACCTCTCCTGATAAGATCGGTAAGTTCCATTTTCAGTATCACGGTATCTCCGGGAACGACTTTATTCTTGAACTTAACTTTATCAATTTTAAGAAAATATGTGGAATACTTTTCAGGTTCATCAACAGTGCTCAGAACGAGCAGACCGCCAGTCTGTGCGAGGGCTTCAACAAGAAGCACTCCCGGCATCACCGGTTCATCGGGGAAATGGCCCTGGAAAAAAGCCTCATTAAAAGTCACATTTTTAATACCCACAATACTGCTCTCCTCCAGTGAGATAACCTTGTCAACAAGCAGGAAGGGAAACCTGTGCGGCAAGCGCTTCCTGACCTCTTCAAGGCTAAGAACAGGCGGTTGTGATGGATCATAGACAGGAATATCCTTCTTCATCAGGGCCTTTTTCATTTCCTGCCTCATTACCTTAGCGAGCCTTGTATTTGCAAGATGGCCCGGACGCGTGGCAACAACCTTTCCCTTTATCGGGTGACCAACAAGTGCAAGGTCTCCCATAATGTCCAGTAGCTTGTGACGGGCAGGCTCATTTGGATACCTGAGCTCAGTATTATTGAGAATACCTGCTGTATGAGTGCTGATTCCCGGTCTGTTGAAAAGCTTTGCAATGCGATCTATTTCAGACTGTTCCACCTCCTTTTCAAGAATGACTATTGCATTGTCAAGATCTCCGCCTTTTATAAGGCCCATTTTGAAAAGAGGTTCCAGCTCATGGAAGAACACAAAGGTTCTGCTCCTGGAGATCTCTTTTTCGAAATCATCTATTGAATCAAGAATGGAGTACTGGTTACCAAGTATCTTCGAGTTATAGTCGATAAGTACATTGATGCTGAAATGGTCATCAGGATAGACTATAAGGTCAACACCGTGCTCCTCATCTGAATAGGTTATTTTATGTTTTACGACGAAATAATTCCTGTCTTCCTTTAATTCTGTAATCCCTGCTTCCTTGATTGCTTCAACAAATTTCCATGATGAACCTCCCATAATGGGAGCTTCCGGGCCATTCATTTCTATAAGAGCATTATCAATCCTTAAACCATGAAGGGCAGCAAGAACATGCTCAATTGTCTGAACTGAAGCATTATTATGTACAAGAGTTGTTCCCCTTGATGTATCGGTAACATGTTCGGCAAGTGCATCAATAACAGGTTTACCGGGAAGGTCAACCCTGCAGAATTTGTATCCGTGATTGGCAGGCGCAGGTTTAAAAGTTATTGTGACATTAATCCCTGTATGCAAACCTTTGCCTGTCAGACTGATCTCTTTTGCAAGAGTCCTTTGTTTTTCACTCATGAGAAACTTTTATTAATTCGGGAATCAGGGTACAAAAAAAGTAAAAAAAATTCGAACTATATATAAAAACAGCCCTTAACTATGAATAAAACAGATTATTCTGATCTGACTGACAATCAGAACTATTTCTTTTTCAGAGCTTCAACATCCTTTTCAACCTTGTCAAGCTTTGTTTTGAACTCCGGCAGTTTCCTTACAATTACATAGGATTTCATAAACTGTCTGAAATCAAAAGCGGGTGAGCCTATAACGGCAGTATTCTCCTCCTTTATATCTCCGAGCAGACCTGCCTGGGCCCCTATTTTTGTACCTGAAGCAATCTTAAGATGCCCGGAAATTCCTACCTGCCCACCGAACATGCAATTCCTTCCAATTTTAGTTGATCCTGCTATCCCTGTCTGTGCAGCCATAACTGTATTTTCACCGATCTCCACATTATGTCCTATCTGTATAAGATTGTCGAGCTTCACTCCCTTCCTTATTATAGTAGAACCCATTGTGGCTCTGTCAATTGTCACATTTGCTCCTATTTCAACCTGATCTTCCAGAATTACATTTCCAAGCTGAGGGATCTTCATGTATTCATTCTCCGATTGCGGGGCAAAGCCAAAACCGTCGCTTCCAATCACTGAACCGGCATGTATTATACAATTATTCCCGATAACACACTCATGATATACTTTTACACCGGGATACAAAGTACAGCCTTCCCCAAGTTTTGTGTTATCACCTATGTATACATTCGGATATAAGGAACAACCATCACCAACTGTGCAGTTGTCTCCAATGTAGGTATAGGGGCCTATATAAACTTCGTTTCCCACCTTTGCAGTGGGCTCAATAACTGCTGTCGGATGAATTCCCTTTTTCCTGGGCCGTGACTGGTCAACAAGCCTCAGCAGGGAAGCGAAAGATTCATAAGCATTATCTACACGAATAAGTGTAGCTTTTACACTTGATGCCGGAACAAAGGTTTTGTTTACGAGCACTATTGAAGACTCTGTTGTATAAATATAATGCTCATACTTAGGGTTTGCCAGGAAGGAAAGCGCTCCTGGATGCCCTTCCTCTATCTTGGCTATAGTATTCACTTTTACATCGGGATTACCTTCTATCTCTCCCTTCAAAAAACCTGCAATGACCTGTGCTGTGAATTCCATTATACTAAATGTTTAAATTATCTTATTTCCTTAGGGTAACACAAAAAATATTTTACTATTCTTTCCGAGATAAACCTCTGGTCAAACATGTCTGATACTGAAGATATTACATCTGTTGCTCCGTTTTTAAGAAGAATCTTTACCTCAGGAGCGTCCGGCGTATAAGCCAGGTTTGAAACTGAACCTGAATAAACAAAATATTCAACTGTTGACTGGTCAAGGCCAAGCTGCTCTATTGCTTTCTGCCTCACAGTGGCGGATTTTTCCTCAGTAAAGGGCTCATTCTGCAATTCGATTGCAAACAAATCTCTGTTTATCAATCTTTTTGCCAGATTGGACAGTATCATGTCAGAACTGTCTGCCCAGTATTTGGCTGAAGCAAGAATATCTGAATCATCAAGCCTTACAAAATTAGAAGCGATCAAACCGGGCGTATACATCCTTTCCCTCCAGATATCAGGCTTTTCTATCCTGTTCTTCAGGAAAAACTTCAAGGCAGGAGTTGTATAAATATCCTTCCCTGATACTGAAAGCTCCCTTGCCCTCTTTAGGAGCCGGACAAGAAGGCTTTCAGCAGAAAGCACTGTTTTGTGCATATAAACCTGCCAGTACATCAGCCGCCTTGCAATAAGGAATTTTTCCAGAGAATATATGCCTTTTTCATCTATCACAAGGTGCCCCTCAGAAACATTGAGCATTCTTATTATCCTTTCCGATCCTACAGATCCTTCTATTACGCCTGTGAAAAAACTGTCCCTCCTCAGATAATCGAGGCGGTCCATGTCCATCTGACCGGAGATAAGCTCATGAAGGAAGCTTTTTTCATAACTTCCGAGGAAGATCTTTATTGCCATGCCTATTCTTCCTCCGAACTCTTCATCAAGTTTTTTCATTAGAAGCAGAGAAAGATCCTCATGGGAAATTCCTTCAATTATTGAATGTTCAAGGGCATGCGAAAAAGGGCCATGGCCAATATCGTGAAGCAATATTGCAATGTAAGTGGCTTCCTCTTCTTCCTCGCTTATAAGCACCCCCTTGCTCCGGAGTGTGGAGACGGCCATCTCCATCAGATGAAGAGCCCCTATTGCATGCTGAAACCTGCTGTGATTGGCGCCCGGATATACAAAACTTGTAAGTCCCAGCTGCTTGATATTCCTTAGCCTCTGAAACCAGGCATGTTCTATAATATCATAAACAAAGTCCCCCGGTATGCTTATGAAACCATATACCGGATCGTTTATTATCTTCCTTTTGTTAGTCTGCCAGACCACTATTTCAGTTTAAGCTACAAAAATATGAATAACTTTCATTATGCAATAATCGCGTATCTCAATCATTTTCTTTTACCTAAGATGAGTAACTTTGGGTTTACAGAAAAAAACAGTGTGTAAAATCAATTTTTATGCCACATTTTAAAATTTTGCCGTCTTTATATTGCTAACCCGGACTTAACAGAACAATATGAAAATCGAGATTAAGGGATTAAACCAGATATACCCTAACGGCAATCATGCCCTTAAAAATATAAATCTTGATTTTTCAACAGGAATGTTCGGGCTTCTCGGCCCCAACGGAGCAGGAAAATCAAGCCTCATGAGAATACTTGTTACGCTCATGAAACCAACAGGCGGCACTGTACTTGTTGATGGAATGGACCTGCAGAAACATCGCGCTGAAATCCGCAGCATGATAGGTTACCTGCCACAGGATTTCAGATTTTTTTCTTCACTTAAAACCTGGGAGTTCCTTGATTATTCGGGTTCTCTGGCAGGCATGACAAACCGCAGATCGAGATTAGCTGAAGTCGACAGGCTGCTTGACCAGGTTGGGCTGCTTGAGGTGCGCGACAGACAGGCAAACAGGCTTTCAGGAGGTATGAAAAGAAGGCTTGGAATAGCTCAGGCCCTGATAGGAAATCCAAGGATTATAATTGTTGATGAGCCCACTACAGGACTTGATCCTGATGAAAGGATCAGATTCAGGAATATTCTTTCGCAGCTCTCCAGAAATGATGTCATAATTATCCTTTCAACGCATATTGTCGGAGATATCTCTTCAACCTGTCATGGAATGGCACTTTTAAACAGGGGGGAACTTGTCTTCAGCGGTTCTCCCGGAGAACTTGTAAAAAGCGCTGAAGGACATGTATTCAGAATGCTTCTTGATCATCAGGAGTATGATATAATAAAAGAAAAATACAATATAATATCAACAGTGCCGGTTGATACTGGATGGGATGTACAGGTTGTTTCTGATGAATTCCCCGGTTTCAGGGCTGAGGAAATCACACCTAATATTGAGCATGCCTATGTTTACTATATGGAACATAAATTAAAAGCATACATAATTGATTAACTGTAACTTAAAAGAGAATGTCATTTCTGCATAATGCAGGCACTGTAGCAAAATATGAGGCAGTAATCCTCAGGCGGAGCTGGTTCTTCAGGCTGTTTGCAATAGGAGCCCTGTTCATTTTCATACCATTGAACATTGCCCTGTTTTCACCTGTGGGAGAACAGCCCTGGGAGTTCATTTCAATATCCTCCAGCCTTCCCCTCGTAAATCTCTTCCTGCTGAATATCGGGCAGGCTATACTTGTTATCTTCCTTGCTGCCGACTTCCTGAGGAGAGATAAAAAGCTCGACACAAATGAAGTGCTTTATACACGATCAGTTTCAAACTTTGAATATGTAATAGGAAAAACATGGGGGATACTCCGCTTATTCCTGGGACTCAACCTTTTCATCCTCTTAATTGCGCTCATTGTTAATATCACCCAGAAAAACATGCGGGTCGACCTGCTTTCGTACCTTGAATATATTCTGATAATCACAGTACCGACAATTGTTTTCAGTCTGGGACTGGCCTTCCTGCTGATGTCAGTAATAAGGAACCAGGCAGTCACCTTCATGGTCCTTCTTGGCATTGCAGCGCTCGATATGTTCTGGCTATGGCACAGGGCAGGATCAATTTTCGACTATATGGCATTCGGACTGCCTGTATTCAAATCAGATATAATCGGTTTTGACAATCCCGATCTTATATTCAGCCAGAGATTATTTTATTTCTTTCTGGGTATCGCCTCTATAATGTGTACAGTGCTGATGTTCAAAAGACTGCCGCAGTCAAGGTTACATACCTCGGTTGCAGTGATATTTCTTGCACTGTCAGTTGCAGCATCAGCATACTTTGGCTTTCACACCTTTTCAATACATGAGTTCATACACCTTACAAAAAAGGAAGTGATTGAGACAAACCGGTCTCATGAGAGCCGCAGGTTCCCTGTTGTGACGGATGCATTTATCGATCTTCTGCACAAGGGTGAATCGATAGAGGCAACTGCCAGGCTGATCTTAAGAAATGATGATAAAGATACCCTTCAGGCATACCTGTTTTCACTTAATCCTGCCCTTAAGGTGTCATCAGTAATGTCGAACGGGAAATCACTCAAATACAATACTGATAACTTCCTGATTGATATCAGTCCGGAAACACCACTGCTCCCTGGAATGACAGACAGTGTCACAATCAGTTACGCGGGAAAAATAAACGAAGCCTTCTGCGCACCTGATGTAAGTGATAACCTGAGGGATAACATAAACCGTAATGCCATGCTCACTGTAAGCAAGCGACAATACTTCCTGAATGACAAAATGCTTCTGCTTACACCTGAGACACACTGGTACCCTGTTGCCTCACTCAACTATTATCCTTCAAACCCGGCCAGGATTAAAATCGATTTCACAAATTATACCCTCAGGGCTAAATCGGAGAAGCAGCTTACAGCAGTATCGCAAGGGATAAGGCTTTTCACTGATGAAGGATTTACCTTTCTTCCCGAGACTCCCCTTACAGGCCTTACATTAGCAATGGGTAATTACCTGTCCGACACGCTGAAGGTCGATTCAGTAACATATATAACACATTATTTCCCCGGCAATGACTATTATAAAAAAGAATTGTCGGAGCTTAAGGATACACTCCCCTACCTTGTTTCAGGAATCATGAAAGATCTTGAGACCTCATTTTCTGCCAGATATCCTTTTAAAAAGCTCAGCATAATTGAAGTTCCCGTTCAATTTTATTCATATTCCAGGAAAAGCACTCAGACAAGGGCGGAGATACAGCCTTCACTGATACTTGCGCCTGAGAAACTTTCAATGATGGAAAATGCAGGCTTTGCCAGACGATTTAAAAATCAGAAAAAGAGAATGGAACGGAACGATCAGGTAATAACTGACAAAGAACTGCAAATCAGATTATTCAATGACTTTCTCAGAGAAAATTTCATAAGCGGATCAAATATGGTCTACTCAAGGGATGCACAATCTGAAACAATGTACATGGAACCATCGAGGTACCGGCTTGGACCAAGTTTCTATTTCTACAGGAACAATTTTTATTCTTCTGAATATCCTGCAATAAATGCTGTTTTTGAATCACACCTTCAGCATCTTATTCAGGAAGGACCGGGGACAGGCTATATGTCTATGTTCGGCAATATCTCAGAACCCGATAAGGCAAACCTGGTACTCAGGAATTCATCATTAAGTGAAGTTCTTTCACGGAATCCTAAAGGTGATACAATAAGAATAGTCCTTGGAGTGAAAGGCGACTGGCTCTTTAACCTTCTCAGAGCAGGAACAGGCAGGGATGAATTCAATAAATGGTTCCGGAAATACTGTGAGGAAAATGAGTTCAGAACAATTGAGCTTATGAAATTCAGGGAAGACCTGAAAAATAATTCCGGTTTCGACTTCTACCCTTACCTCGAAAACTGGTACAAGGGGAAAGAACAACCAGGATTTATAATATCAGGACTGAAGGTGACTGAGACGGTAATTGAAGAAAGGGCAAGGTACCAGGTCTCCTTTACTGCATCAAATCCTGAACCTGTACACGGTGTATTCAACATAGCATTCAGGGGTGGTCAGACCTCACAAGGCGCAGGAAGGCCGCGATTCGATGGATCAGGACCTGCTGCAGGCCAGGCACAGGGAAGGGGAATGGATGCATCAGACCTTGAAAAAATTGTTCTTCTTGAGCCCGCTGAAAGCAGGCTGATCACAATCACAACTGATCAACGGCCAAGGACAGTCGTTGTCAATACACTCTTTTCAAGGAACATCCCCGGAGAATTAACTTTTCCTGTAAACGATATTTCTCAGCAGGGGAAAAACCTCAGCTTTCAGAGTTCTGATGTGAAAAAGACAATACAACTCCCTGCTGATAATCCAGGTGAACTTATTGTAGACAATGAAGATTCAGGATTCAACCCTGGCGAAGAGATTATTGAGGCTCCCCTGAAAAGGATACTTGGCATAACAAACAGAAAAAACAAAACATATCTTGCTGTAAGCCAATGGAATATACCAGAATACTGGCAGCCTGTAGTATCAGCAGTTTATTATGGAAAGTATGTCAGATCAGCTGTTTATACCCGTGCAGGTACCGGCAGTCTGGAGCTTTCATGGAAAACAGAAATAAAAACTCCCGGCTATTATGATGTATTCTGTTATGCCGGCAAGAGCTTCAGAAGAATGTCTGTCAGAAACGACAGCCGGGGATCAGCACCCGGAGAAAGATCTTCAGGCTCCGATGGCGAAAAAGATGAAGATAAAAGGTTTACAGATTTTCACTTTAAGATTTTCCATGATGGTGGATTTGATGATATTACATTCGATTTTCAGAATGCAGAACCTGAATGGAACAACCTCGGCAGATTTTATATTTCATCCGACTCGGCAAAGGTAACCCTGTCAAACAAATCATCAGGCAAGCTTGTGATTGGAGATGCGATAAAATGGGTCAGGGTGGAGTAGTGTGAGAGTGAGAGTGAGTGTGAGTGTGAGTGTGAGCAGGCAACAGCTCCCCTCCCTGGAGGGGCCGGGGGTGGGTTAGGGATGAGTGAGAGTAAGAGTAAGAAAAAGAATAGATTAGAACTGCTTAATATTTTCTGAATATGATAAGTCAATTTGAAAGAATAAAACATCAGTCCTGTATACTGATACTGCTGATTATCTGCACATTTACTTCCAGAAGTCAGGGACTTACTCTCGACCAGTCCCTGGCGGTTGCGGAACAGAACAGCCCTTCAATGAAAAAAACAAGGCTTAACCTTATACGCAGCCAGGAAAACCTGAATGCCCAGAATGCGTCACTGAAATCGCAGTTCGCACTGACACTTAATCCCATAAGCTACACACAGAGCAGGGAGTTCAACAATCTTATTTCCGATTACAATACATATAATGCCACAGAAAGCTTCGGTTCATTTTCAGTAATTCAGCCGATAAAGCTTACCGACGCACGGATATCCCTTACAAACAGGTTTGGATACACCGATTCATACAGTGAATTCTCTGACAAGACCACAAAAGGATTCAACAATAATCTGTCAGTAAGCCTCGACCAGCCACTGTTCACCTATAACCGGACAAAGCTGAATCTCAGGGAACTGGAACTTGCGCTCGAAAACTCCCAGCTGAATTATGCAATACAGCTTCTGGCACTTGAACGCCAGGTAGCCCAGGCCTTTTACTATGTCTACCAGCAACAGCAGAGTCTTGAAATTTCAAGGCTTGCATATCAGAATATGCAGCAGAGCTATGAGGTGTCGAAAAATAAAGTTGATGCAGGGATCTCAGCCAGGGAAGAGATGTTCCAGGCAGAACTGAACCTTGCAACAACCAGGTCAGATTATGAAAATGCACTTGTCTCACTCGAAAATGCAAAGGATGACTTCAAACTGCTTATCGGAATAAGCATACTCGATGATATAATTGTACTGCCTAATATTGCCGTTGACACAATTAAAGTTGATATTGCATTTGCTATCGACCAGGGTCTTGCAAACAGGATGGAATTAAGGCAACGTGAAATAGATATTGAAGTATCTCAGTTTGACCTTATTCAGACCAAGTCGCTAAATGAATTCAGGGGAAACCTCGCACTGGAACTGGGATTATTCGGCGATAATGAGAATATTGGAAACCTTTACGAAAAACCCACTGACAATGAAAGTGTTTCTCTCTCTTTGTCTATCCCGATATGGGACTGGGGAGAGAGAAAAGCCAGGATAAAGGCAAGCGAAGCCTCGATTGAATCATCAAAAATTTCACAGGAAGAAGAGGAAAATAATATTATACTGGGCATCAGAAAGGTTTACAGAAACCTGAATAACCTTCAGAACCAGATTGTTATTGCACGTCAGTCGGTTACGAACGCCCAGCTGACTTACGACCTTAATCTTGAAAAGTACAAAAACGGAGATCTCACCGGTATGGATCTGAATATCTTTCAGAACCAGCTCTCTGAAAAACAGCTCGCATACACTAATTCTCTGATTTCATATAAACTGGAACTTCTGAATCTCAAGATACAGACCTTGTATGACTTCGAAAAGAATCAGCCTGTATCACCGGTAAAAACAACAGATAACAAGAAATAAATCAAAATAAAATGAAACAAAGATTTCTATTTCTGATCCTTATTGCTACTGCACTGATATTCTCATGCAGGAACAATGATAAAAACCTGAATGCTGACATAGAGATACCAGTCTCTGTTGAAAATCTGAATATCAGGTATATAGGTGAATATGTCAGTACAACAGGGACTGTCTTTCCGAAAGGAGACATTACACTTAAAACAAGAATTACAGCTGCATATTACCTTGAAATGAACGCTGAAACCGGAAGAGCCTGGCAGCTTGGTGACAGGGTAAGAAAGGGATCGCTTATAGCAAGGCTTGATGACAAAGAGTATGTCAATTCGCTGCAGATTGAAACAAATGAGCTCAATATGGAGCTTATGGAAAGTGAACTTAAGAAACAGGAATCACTTTATGAAAAAGGAGGTGTCACTCTCAAGGAACTGAAGACAGCAAGCATAAACTACAGCAATTCAAGAACTACTGCCGAGAATTCAAGGCTTCAGCTTGAAAAGACGCGGATAACCTCCCCTATCGACGGAGTCATTGTCGACCTTCCATATTTTACACAGGGAAGTCAGGTTGAATCTGGCTCAACAATAGTTAAGATAATGGATTACAACACAATGTACCTTGAAGTAAAACTTCCCGAGAAGTACATTTCTGAAATAAAACCAGGGCAACAGGTTACACTTACGAACTATACAATTCCCGAAGACACAATAAGCGGTTCAATAACCCAGCTTTCTCCGGCAATTGATCCCGACACACGAACATTCAAGGGAAATATATCGGTAGTAAACAGCAGATTACTGCTCAGACCGGGTATGTTTGTAAAGGCAGACATCCTCGTAAACAGGAAAGACTCAGCTATTGTAATTCCAAAAAATATTATTCTTTCGAGGCAGAGGGGGAAGACAGTTTTTGTTATTGACCGCGGTATAGCAAATGAAAGAATTATTGAAACCGGACTCGAAAACCTTACAGAAGTTGAAGTAACAAGAGGGCTTGAAAAAAATGAACAGATAGTTGTAAGCGGTTTTGAAACCCTGAGCAACAAATCAAAGGTTAAAATAATCAGATAACACAATGAACCGAATTGCTCAATTCGCTGTAAAATATCCGGTTACAGTCTTCATGTTCGTTCTGGGAGTTTGTCTTCTCGGATACATATCCTTCGGCAAGCTTGGCACGGATCTTTTTCCCGACCTTAATAATCCCCGCATATATATTGAACTGAAAGCAGGAGAAAGGCCTCCGGAAGAAATTGAAAAGAACTATGTTGACCAGATTGAATCGCTTGCAATGCGTCAGAGCGATGTAGTTGATGTATCCTCTGTTTCTCAGGCCGGATCAGCAGTAATAACAGTCGGATATGACTGGAACAAGGATATGGATGAAGCCTTCCTTGATCTCCAGAAAGAACTTAACAGCTTCAGCCAGAACACTGATCTGGAGGACTTTACAACCTCTCAATATGATCCCAATGCAGTTCCTGTAATGACAGTGGCAATGCAGAAAGCATCAGTGTCAAACATGGATGAACTCAGGAAAACTGCAGAAAATTATATAAGGAATGAGCTTATAAGGATTGAAGGAGTGGCTGATGTAAGGCTTACCGGCATTGATGAAAGCGAGGTTGTAATTGAAACAAACAGGTTCATCCTCGAATCTTACGGGCTCACAGCTGATGCAATAGCTGCCCAGATCAGCAACTATAACAGGAATGTATCAGGAGGCTCAATTATCGATATGGGCCTTAAATATGTTATTAAAGGTGTAAGTGTTCTTGAGGATATAGATGATATGGGAAATATCATCGTAGGATTCAGACAGCAGACGGCAAGCTCTGTGGCTGGTGTTCCGGCTGCTTCCATTGGTAATAACAGTACCTCACAGTCTATGTCATCCAGAGTTCCCGTCTACCTCCGGGACATTTCCCGAATCACCTTTCAGAACAAGGACCCTGAAAACATAGTGACACTTAACGGGGAACGCTGTGTGGGTTTACTCGTTTACAAGGAACCGAAATTCAATACAGTTGAAGTTGTGAAAAGCCTTGATAAGGCTTTTGATGATATCTCAAAAGCATTACCCGGTTATAGCTTCACAAAAGTTCAGGATCAGGGTAAGTACATTGACGACGCCATAGGGGAAGTGAAAGACACTCTGATAATTGGTATACTTCTGGCAGTATTTATCCTGTATGTATTTCTCAGGAGAATCGGAACCACACTTGTTATAAGCATCGCAATTCCAATTTCGATAATAGCCACCTTCAACCTGATGTATTTCAATGATCTCACATTGAACATTATGACACTGGGAGGAATGGCTCTTGGAGCAGGAATGCTCGTCGACAATGCGATAGTTGTACTTGAAAATATTACAAGGCTGAGAGAAGAAGGTATTCCGTTTAAAGAATCGATTATAAGGGGCACTGCCGAAGTAGGAGCAGCAATAACATCCTCAACAGTCACAACTATTGTTGTCTTTCTTCCGATTGTGTACCTGCATGGTGCCTCAGGTGAAATGTTCAGAGACCAGGCATGGACAGTAGCCTTCTCTCTTATTTCCTCACTGCTTGTAGCCATGCTTGTAATACCAATGCTTATTTCTGTACTTTTTCCGGACAGCAGCAAGGGAGCAATTCCGGTTAAGTCATTCACTTTCAGATGGTACAGTAAATTTCTCGATAAGGCAGTTGATAAAAGATACCTGGTGATTGCAATTTCAGTTATCCTTGTAGCGATAAGCGGATTTATAATACCTCATCTGGGCAGTGAATTTATGCCCCGCTCCGCATCAGCTTCATTTTCAATAAATTTGAAACTTCCCCCTGGAACGAGTCTTGAGGTTACTGATAAAACCACCGCTGCTGCAGAAAGGCATATACGCGAATTGCTTGGCGACAAAGTTCAGTTGATCTATACCCATTCAGGGGCTGACAGGAATTCACTTTTCAGCCAGACCGGAGAAGAACGGGGAGATAATACGTCCTCTCTGAGGATCATTCTCCGGAAAGAATATACTGACTTAACAGAAGAGGCAATCACAGTCACTGAACAATGGCTCAAAACTCTTCCCGATGCAGAAACAACATTCTCAAGGGATGAAACAGCCCTCCAGTCGTCCCTTGGCACCGGAGAAGCGCCCTTCACACTTGAGATCTCCGGAGAAGATCCGAAGGAACTGGAAAGGATAGTGAACGAATGCAGATCGCTTCTCACACCGGTAAGCGGGCTTTACAACATAAGCACCTCTCTTGACGAAGGCACACCTGAAGTGGAAGTTAAAATTGACAGGTTCAGAACAAGTTATTACGGAGTCAGTGTAGAGAGCATAATAAATCAGGTGAAAAATTATCTGTCAGGCTCCTCTGCCGGAAGCTTTGAAACAGAGGGTGAAATGAAGGATATTACGATAAAGCTCGGTGATCTTTCACTTATGAGCCTGAACGACATGATGATAGATGCAGGATCGGTTAAAGTGCCGCTCAGCGGACTCGCAGAAATTTCTGTCCTTACCAGCCCGAGGGAAATAACAAGGAGAAACCAGGTCAGGACCTGCAATCTTTACGCAATGGTTCGGGAGGATCAGGCTTATGACAAAGTTATTGGTGAGGCTGAAGCAGCCTTGAAGGGCATTTCAGTCCCGGGCAACTACCGGATTGAATTCACAGGTGAGGAGATGAAGAGGAAAGAGTCAATGTCGAACCTATCCTTTGCACTGCTACTGTCTCTCATTCTTGTATTTATGGTTCTGGCTGCTCAGTTTGAATCTGTTATCCAGCCTCTTATAATTATGCTTACAATACCTCTGGCAGGCGTAGGTACAGTGCTTACCTTTTTTCTTCTTGGCAAACCCCTCAATATGATGGCATATATTGGTATCATAATGCTTGGCGGAATAGCAGTGAACAATGCTATCCTGCTTGTTGACCGGATAAATCAGCTCAGAGAGGCAGGTGAAGGGAAAAAAGATGCAATAGTTATTGCTGGCACGCAGAGAATACGGCCGATTCTTATGACCAGCCTTACAACAATTCTTGCCCTGCTTCCACTCACTTTAGGCATCGGTGAAAGCGCTTCACTAAGAGCACCTATGGCATTGGCAGTTATTGGAGGAATGGCCTCTTCCACCCTGCTCACTCTTGTTGTAATCCCATGTGTCTACTGGTACTTCGATTCTTTTTCAGAAAAACTTAAAGGGAAGGAATTACCTGATAAAAAGCCCAAAAATTAATTCCGGACACAATGGACTTTATACTCAGAAGAAGGATACTGATAATAATGCTCTTTGCAGGGCTTACAATGCTTGGCTATGTTTCATACAGAAGACTTCCGGTGGAGCTTTTCCCGAATGCTGAACTTCCGGCCCTGATCGTACAGGCGGCCACAACCCTTGAAATGGATCCTTCTTACATTGAAAAACAGGCTATTATACCAATTGAAGGTGCTATTGGCACACTTGAGGGAATTGAAAAAATTGAATCAAATATCTCATCAAGGTTCGGAACCATTATAATATACTACAATCAGAACGCTGACCTTAAGTATGCTAACCTTAAGCTCCAGGAAAAGATAGATATTGTAAAGAACTCAATTCCTGAAGAGTTCATAATAAATGTAATTAAAATTGACCTGAGGCAGCTTACCAACCAGTTCATGGAGCTGCAGGTAAGAGGGGAAGGCGGTGTTGACAGGATCAGAAATATTGCCGACAGGAAAATAAAACCGGAATTTGACAATATCAATGGCATAGCAGGCGTGCAGGTCTATGGCGGCAGGGAGAACTCGATTGAAATAAGGCTCAATGAAAAAGCATGCAAGGCAAACGGAATAACAATTAATGATGTCCGGCGCATGCTCAGCAATAACGGTGCCGACAGAACTTTCGCCGGTAAGGTTGTAAGCGGAAACAATGAGCTCTTTGTCAATATAATTTCAGAATATACGAGCGTAAATGAAATAGGAAAAATAATTGTCAGTAACAAGGGTCCTGTATTGCTTGGCGATATAGCTGAAATTATATACGGAGCAAGGGAAAAAACTTCCTACAGCAGGGTGAACGGTATGGATGCTGTTACAGTTACTCTTGTGAACGATAATCAGGCTAATCTGATTGATCTTTCCCATGAAGCCCTTAAACAGGTTGAGGAGCTTAACAGGAAACTATCACCTGAGGGCGTTGAAATTATTGTTCAGAACAATACTGCTGAAATAATGGAGAAGAATATTGATCAGATCATCAGCCTTGCCATTTCAGGAGGCTTGCTTGCTGTTCTGATACTGTGGATTTTCCTTCGTAACATCAGGCTGGTGACAATAATTGCAATCTCAA
>JAKLDT010000290.1 GCA_022703405.1 Bacteroidota bacterium
GGTTAAAAATTGTTAAAAAAATATTTGTTAATAATTTCTGCCGTTGCACTCCTGTGCCATTGCGCATTGAGCCATTGCGCCGCTGTACCATTGCGCCTTTGCGCCCCTGCGCCAGTGTGCCGCTGTACCGCTGTGCCATTGTTTATTTTAATTCTAAATTATCAACAAATAGAGTTACTCAGTTTTTTTTTAGTCTATTGTTATTAATTTCACAGCGCCCAAAAAAAGGGAAACTGTAAAACAAAACTATATTAACTAATAAAAACCGACTTAAAATGTATCAATTGGGAAATCTAGTAAAGGAATTATCCGACAAGCATGGCAGGGCAAGGGATAGTCTTATCCCTATTCTGCAGGGTATTGTTGAAAGGCATAATTACCTTACCGACGAGGCAATGGTTGAAGTTGCGAAAGAGCTTGATATATCGGCAGCTGAAGTTTACGGAACGGCCTCATTTTATACCTTTCTCGATACAACCGTGAGAGGAAAATATGTAATCAGGGTTTGTAAAACAATAACCTGTTCAATGAAGGGTAAGAGTGAAATCATTCAAACCCTGGAGGATATGCTTAAGATAAGGGTGGGAGAGACAACGTCGGATCGTCAGTTCAGTCTGATTGAGACTAACTGTATTGGGTGGTGCCATAAGGCTCCTGCGATCCTGATAAATGAAATGCCTTATACCGAGCTTACACCGGAAAAAGTTGTTGAGATTATTAAGGGTTATATGCAAAAAAGATAACACTGTGGTATTATGGAAAAAAGAGGACTGAACAAAGTAGATCTGATCTTTGAAAAAATAGATCCGAAAGAAGTACTTACAATAGCTTTTAAGATGTCTCCTGCAGATATAATTCAGCAGGTGCTTGATTCCGGACTGAAGGGACGTGGTGGTGCCGGTTTCCCTACAGGTCTGAAATGGAAATATACAGCAGCGGTCAAAGAGCCTGAAAAGTATGTTGTATGCAATGCAGATGAAGGCGAGCCAGGTACATTCAAAGATCGCGAGATTCTGGACAGGGTTGCTTACAAGGTTTATGGAGGCATGGCTATAGCAGCCAGGGCAATAGGAGCGAAGAAGGGTATTGTTTACCTGCGAGGTGAATATAAATTCCTTCTGCCTCAGCTGATGATGGAACTGGAAAAATTTCACAAGCTTGTAAAGGAGATCGGTTATGATTTCAGGATAAATTTCTGTATGGGGAGCGGCGCATATATTTGCGGTGAGGAAAGTGCACTTTTTGAATCAGTAGAGGGTGGTCGCGGTGAACCCCGCAATAAACCACCGTACCCCACAACATCAGGTGTATTCGGCAAGCCGACTTCAATAAATAATGTTGAGACCCTGGTTACATCAATGATGATCATTAAACACGGTCCTGAATCATACAGCCAGCTTGGTACAAAAGACTCAAGGGGTTCAAAAGTATTCTCCATATCCGGTGATACTCCTACCCCGGGGATCTTTGAACTTGAACTTGGCATGTCGGTACAGGAATTCGTCAATGAATTCGGCGATGGTGATACAAAAGCTGTACAGGTTGGCGGTGCTTCAGGCTTCTGTGTCCCCAGAAAACGATTTGAACAGACAGTGATAGGATTTGAAGGCGTTCCCACAGGAGGATCGATGAAGTTATTCAACAGCTCAAGATCAATGTATAACGTTCTTCATAATTACCTGGATTTCTTCGCGGAAGAATCATGCGGACAATGTACCCCTTGCCGGGTCGGTTGCCAGCAGTTGCTCAAAGGTGTAGAGAAGGTCAAAAAGGGAGAAGTAAAATCGACTTATCTTAATGAACTGGTCAAGCTCGCAGATACTATGAAAGTAGCTTCAAAATGCGGACTCGGACAATCAGTGGGCAATGCCTTCAAGACAATTGTTGAGAATTTCAGGGAAGAGATCATCTATTAATTACTAAATCATAGCGAAATAATGATAAATCTGAGTATAAATAACCAGAGAGTTTCAGTTCAGCCGGGCACTACTGTTCTGGAGGCTGCAAGGAAACTTAATATTAACATTCCGACATTATGTAACCATCCCGACCTTTGCGTTGCAGGTAACTGCCGGGTTTGTGTAGTCGAACAGACCGGGGCAAGAACACTGATCGCCGCGTGTGCAATGCCTGCCGCAGAAGGTATGGATATACAAACAAATACCCTGAAAGTAAGAAATGCAAGGAAACATATTGTTGAGCTCCTGCTTTCAGAACACAGGTCGGATTGCACAAAATGTTACAAAAATCAGAAATGCGAACTACAGCGACTGGCAAATGAATTTGCCTTCGGAGATACAATATTCCTCGACCTGGTTCAGGATCGCCCCTATACCATTGACAGATCCTCGCCTTCATTTATCAAGGATGACAGCAAATGCATCCGTTGCCAGAGATGTGTGAGAACATGTACGGAATTACAGCATATTTCAGCAATTGCTGTGGCAAACAAGGGAATGCACCAGAAGATATCTTCATTCCACGACCGGCCTATGAGCCACGTTGTTTGTACAAATTGTGGTCAGTGTGTAAACCGCTGCCCTACAGGTGCACTCGTTGAAAAGACATATATCGACCAGGTATGGGATGCTATATACGATCCTGAAAAACATGTCGTTGTACAAACCGCACCTGCAGTGAGAGTAGCCCTGGGTGAAGATCTGGGATATGATCCCGGAGAACGTGTTACAGGGAAGATGGTCACTGCCCTCCGACAACTGGGATTTGACTCCGTACTTGATACAGACTTCAGCGCTGACCTTACAATTATGGAAGAAGGTACGGAGTTACTTACCCGGCTGAAGAAGGTTCTTGTCGACGGCGATAAGAAAACATCAATACCTATGTTTACATCCTGTTCTCCAGGCTGGATAAAATTCATTGAACATAAATACCCTGAATTTCTTCATAACCTTTCTACCTGTAAATCGCCCCAGCAAATGTTCGGAGCACTTGCAAAGACATTTTATGCCCAGAAGAAGAAACTTGATCCCTCAAAGGTAGTCTCAGTATCAGTTATGCCCTGTACGGCGAAGAAATATGAAGCCGATCGGCCGGAAATGAGATCAAGCGGATATAAGGATATTGATTTT
>JAKLDT010000291.1 GCA_022703405.1 Bacteroidota bacterium
CCTCGCACCTTGCACCCCGCACCTCGCACCTTGCTCTGTGCTCCCGCTTTGCGGGATTTCGTCGTTTCACTCCTCAACCTGCGCTCTTAGCCCTGCGCTTCTCAATTCTGCGGATTCACGACCTGCCCGATGAACAGCAGGGTATTTGTTGTTCTTTCGCGTATCGCGAAGATGAACGATTTGTCGATAATGAACTGCTGTGGCTGCGGAGGCATACTTGTCAGGTTTATTCCTATTGTTGTTACAGCAGCAGCTTCAGTACCCTCCTCGTCAACCTCGACAAAAGTGTTCTGCTTCACAAAGTTGACGTAGATCTGGTTGTTGGATATCCCTGAAAGATCGGCCTGGTACGGATCGAATGCATTAACCATTCCCATGCTCTGCAACTGGTCATTGAGATACTTCTCGTACTCGAATTTGAATTTCGGCATAAAAACAATCATTTTGCCGAATTCAGATTTCCCGTCTAAATCTGCAGTGATCTGGCTCCAGAGCTGGTGTGTGAAAGAAGGATAAAACGAGCTGAGGGTTTCATCCGGGACTACCACAATCATTGTAAAATTTGAACGGCCATAGGGAATTTCAATGGCTTTGAAACCATTGCCGGAAACAACTTTTGAACCCACCTCGCCGTTCATTGTAGCAACTTCAACTGAATTGCTGCCATCTGGATAAAAAGTACGTTCCTCCGTCTTCGATTTATCAAACTGATAGCTCCAGTCGCCATTAAAATAAAGTGCATTCATTATGAACATGACTGCATTGGGATCGATCTCATCCAACACTTTTTGTATTTTACTGTTGGTATTGTCGTTAGCCCATTTATTAATTGTTGTAAGAGCTGACGGGGCATTAAAGTCGAGATCGTCAACCGTAGCCTTGTAGTCATTTTTCATCGTAGCAAGGAATGGCGCTTTGATACTGAATCCGTTTCGATAGAAGATTGCATTTGCAAGAGCCAGCTTAACCTTAGGATCAGCAATCAGCAACTGGTCGACAAGGCTTATATAGGCTTCGTTGATATCACTGATTTCCATTCCTGAGGGATATTTAAGTGTTCCCTGCAACTGGGAATAGGTATCTCCATCACAACCATTCAGCAGCATAGTGAGGGCAGTGCTTGCACTGAGGGGAGAGAGCATCAGGTTCTTGTTTCCCTTCTCAGCAACTTTCGTGAAAAGTTCTATACCGAATTCATTGCTGCTCTCGATGGCCTGTGGCGCTTCTGCAGTCAGCGTGATGCTTTTTGGTGTCAGATCCTTTTCAGGATTGTCATTCTTTGAACATGAACCGGTAAAAGTAACAGCAGCCAGACCCGCTAAGAATAATATTACATTGTTCTTCATAAGATTATCTGTTAAGAATTTTATTATTGGTTTATTACACAGAACTAATACGCAGATAATATCTGAAACGCTGCAAAATTTTTCTTGTTTTCAGAAAAAATGAAGGAATTAATTGATAGTGAAGGATCCTGGACGGAATCAGCCAGTCGGGGGGAAAGTTAAATATAATCGAATATCTCCTGAATGATCTCAAGACCTATATTCTTTCCTTTGTCCTCATATGTCAGATTATTATGCGGGTCACGCAACTGCAGATGAAGCTCTGAATTTTTGCTTTCTTTTATACTTCCCGACATTTCCCCTGAAACAGGTGCCTTGATGTCGCAAAATGAGTTTTTAATAACCCTACCGGGGATCCAACACCTGCCCGATAAACAGAAGTGTATTTGTTGTCCGTTCGCGTATTGCGAAAATGAATGACTTGTCTATAATGAACTGATCAGGCTGTGAAGGCATACTGGTCATTTTTATGCCGATTGTTGTAACAGCTGCAGCCTCTGTTCCTTCTTCATCAACCTCCACGAAAGTGTTCTGCTTGACAAAATCCACGAAAATAGACTGGCCTGAAATTCCTGAAAGGTTTGCCTTGTAAGGATTGAATGCATCAACCATTCCCATACTCTGTAACTGATCATTCAGATACTTCTCATAATCAAATTTAAACTTTGGCATAATGACTGTAAGCTTATCGAAATCAGCCATTTCATCCAGGTCGGAAGTAAGCTTGTTCCAGGATTCCGATGTGAATGAGGGGTAAAAAGCCTTGATGGTTCCTTCCGGGACTATCACCACCATTGTGAAGTTTGTACGGCCATAGGGCATTTCAATTGCTTTCCAGCCATTTCCATAAACGGCCTTTGAACCAACTTCACTATTCATTGTACTGACATTTACAGTATTGCCACCATCGGGATGAAAAGTCCGTTCCTCTGTATTCGATTTATCAAACTGATTACTCCAGTCTCCGTTGAAATAAAGGGCATTCATTATGAACATTACCGCATCACCGTCTATCTCGTCCAACACCTTTTCTATCTTCTTACTGGTATTGTCGCTTGCCCATTTATTGATAGTTGTGAGAGCTGAGGGTGCACTGAAATCGAGTCCCTTTATTTCAGCGCTGTAATCATTATCCATGATAGCCACAAAGGGTTCTTTGACTGTAAATTCTTTACGGTAAAAGATTGCATTTGCAAGTGCGAGCTTCACTTTTGGATCAGCATTCAGTAACTGGTCAACAAGGCTTTTATAAGCTTCATTGATATCACCGATGGTCATCCCGGAAGGGTAGTCGAGTGTTCCCTGCAACTGTGTATAAGTATCTCCTGCACAACCGTTGAGAAGCATTGTCAGTGCAGTGCTTGCACTGAGCGGGGAAAGCATAAGATTTTTATTTTCTGCTTGAGCAACCTTTGTGAATAAATCAATGCCAAAGTCATTACTGCTTTCAATAGCCTGTGGAGCTGATGCAGTAAGTGTAATTGTTTTTGGTGTCATATCCTGTACAGTATTGTCATTTTCTGAACATGAGCTGGCAAGTCCAAAAGCAGCCATTCCGGTTAAAACTATTATTACATTGTATTTCATATTATTATCTGTTTATAATATTAGTACCCGGGTTTTATACATAAAATTAATACGTTTAAAACCTCCAATACGCTGCAATAACTTCTGTAAGTTATACAATTTTCCTGACACCGTGAAGGTCATGCATTTTCAGCCTGAACGGTACTGATATCCTCCTT
>JAKLDT010000292.1 GCA_022703405.1 Bacteroidota bacterium
AGAAACGGGCAATACCTTCTTCATTGCCGGGAGGATTTATAGTATTGAATGAGAGTAATTTCTTCGTTAATTCAATAAGTGCTGAATTATCCATTAGTATATTTTGATTTTATCAGCTTGTATTTTAACTGATTCAAATATAGTAATACTGCTGTTATTATTCACCTGAATTAATTGTCGGGAAGGTTAATTTATACTAATTTGCATAAGCTACATTTATAACTGAATAACATTATGCGAAGGCATCTGACCGGTATTTTTCTGTTAATCGTTTGTGTGAATGCATTTTATTTTAATGCTTCTGCCCAGGATGGGGTAAGTATAATTGATTCAAAGCATTATAGTAATGTTTTTGGAGAGATCAGGTCTTACAGGATTTTTCTTCCGCCCGGTTACAGCTCGTCTCCCGGGAAGCGATACCCGGTAATTTATTTTTATCATGGCTGGTCACAAAGATTTTTCGGCAGTGGTCCTGATGGCTACAATCATTTTGAAAAGGGCGATGATAACGGAGGTGACAATATCGCTGCCTTTGTTTCACGAAATGATGTTATTATTGTGAAACCCGATGGCTATAACCGGAGTGCCAATGAAGAATACTATCTCCGGCCCTATAACATTGGTCCTGTTGAAACACTGCGGCAGTTTCCTTTATACTTCCCGGAGCTGGTGAGGCAGATCGACGAAAATTACAGGACAATACCTGACCGGAACCATCGTGCAATATCCGGCCTCTCAATGGGTGGTTTTATGGCTTATTGGATTGGAGGCAAATATCCCGATATGATATGTGCAATCGGTAACTTCTGTGGTTCTGCGGAGTTTGTTGCAGGCCCTAAAGACTTCCCTGCTGAATACAGGCATATTGAAATGTTCCGGAATTATGAGGGGGTTAATGTCAGGCTGAATTATGGAAATGAGGATTTTATCCGATATTATCACAGGGATCTGAACAAAGTATGGCTGCAGGTTATGGATAATTATGATTATGCTGTATATCCTGCTGCACATTCAACATGTGGAATGGGAGATATGTTCTCATTCCTGACTGCTTCCTTTGCAAATCCGCCTGAAAGACCGGAGCGATGGAATCATACTGATGTTTACCCTTCATTTTCTGTCTGGGATTACGACGTGACAACCGACAGGGATGTTTCAGGTTTTACTGTCCTGGAAAAGGCTGACATCAATGGATTCAGATGCTCGGTTCGTCAGCATCTGCCTGCCGGTGAGCTTATTCCTTCTGTAAATGTACGCCTTGTCACTGCTCCTGTTTATAAAAAGAATGCTGAGTACATTATTAATGATATAGATCTCTTTAGCAATACAAAAAAAAGCTATCCGTTAAAAAGCAACCAGTCGGGCAGGCTGACTCTCGATTTTAATGGCAGCCTTCACGAAATTGGAATAAATGAGCCTTCAGGCAAGGCTGAACTTTCTCTTGCCGAATGGAGTATTGAAAATATGAAATATGCTCAGCATCAGAGTGATGTGAGTGTCAGATTAAGGCTTGTAAACAAGGGTTCTGCTGCTTCGGGAAAAATAAAGGTCACAGTGACGCCTTTCAGGAATAATGTAAGAATGCTTAGTGCAAACTTAGTTTCTGAGGAGCTGAAACCAAATGAAGCAGGCGAATCTTCGTCAGCTTTTGTTTTCAGAACACTTTCTGATACTACTGTTGTTGAGCGCTTTAAGCTTACAATAAGCGATGCAGATAGCAGAAAATGGACTGAATACATTGAAATACCTGTTTTTCCCAGGTTAAATGAGCTTAAGAATTTTGAAATAGCTGATGGACGGAGGGTGATCGTTTCTGCAAGGGGAAATGAGATTGATACCCTTATTCTGGGGGCCGGAAACGGGGATGGCATTATTAATCCGGGCGAGTCAATCGTTATTCTTGTAAGGGATGGAAATTCATTACACAGAACTGAGGTTCTTGTTCATGACAGGGAACTGAACAGCAAGGGTGAGAATATAAGACACTCCGATTACTGGGGAGCCTACGACCATGTGGGAGGTTCTGCAAAATATTCTGAACTTGTTGTCTCATCAAAGTTGCCGGCTGGTTCAAGGCTTACAAATGTTGTTGAATACTGGATTGGTAACACACCGGACCATATAATTAAACAGGGTATTGTGAATTCTGCTGTAACAGGAACAGATAAGACAGCTCCTGTGGCCGGCTGGTTAAGAGTAACCGGCGATAATACAGTAATTGCCAGGCTGACAGACGGTGCTGCCATTGCAAAAGTCTCCGTAACATTTACAAATAAAAAAGATTCTTCAAAGAATTTTTCTGTACAGCTTAATGATTCAGGAAGAGATGGTGACCGTTATGAAGCTGACAGAATTTTCAGCTTCATTATTCCTGTAAGAGGTTTTGGCTTTTATAATGCTGAACTTAATGCTGAAGATGCTTATGGAAATGTAAGCACAACAAGGTATGGAAAAGATATTGTGATTCATTAACAAAATATTAAAAATCAAATTATTATGAAAGTATTTGCAAAAATTTCAGCTTTATTCCTGATGCTCGTTTTGTTATCCGGGAAATGTGTTTACTCAACGCCGGAGGAAAAAGGTTCTCTGCTTATTAAGAAGTGCAGTGATTTTGAAGTTGACGGAAAGGGGAGCTCTCCGGAATGGAATAAAACTGAATGGGTGAAGCTGAATCTGAAAGAAGGAGGAAAATCTGATTATCCAACCAGGGTAAAGGTTTTGTATTCGGAAAAAGGTATTTATTTCCTGTATGATTGCGTCGATAAAAAGCTCACCACAACGCTTGTTGGTGATTTCCAGAATATATTCACAGAAGATGTTGTTGAAATGTTCCTTTGGCCCGATGAGAGTTTTCCTGTTTACTTTGAATATGAACTGTCACCCACCAACTATGAATTACCTATAATAATACCAAATTTCAAGGGTACTTTTTACGGCTGGCAGCCGTGGCATTATGAGGGAGAAAGAAGAACACGTCATGCAACATCCGTAGTTGGGGGCAAGATGGAAAGCGGAGCAAGTGTCAAGGGATGGAAAGCAGAATTCTTTGTTCCCTTCAAACTTCTCGTTCCACTAAATAATGTTC
>JAKLDT010000293.1 GCA_022703405.1 Bacteroidota bacterium
TCTTTGAAGTAGCTTCCGGCTGGCGTGCAATAGCTTCCATTGCTGAACCACCGATTCTACCGATACCAAGCCCTGCACCTATAACTGCAAGACCTGCTCCAACTGCTGCCAATGTACCTGTCATAATAACTGGTTTTAATTAAACAAAATATTAATGATGCTCTTCCACTACTGCAAGACTTATGAATAAGGCTGACAGGAGGGTAAAAACATATGCCTGGAGGAATGCCACAAGCAATTCGAGGCAATCCATAAAAATCACAAATAAAATTGAAACCGGTGCCACGGCAAGCGATTTGAAGATGAAGATCAGGCAGACTAGACTCAGGACAATAATATGACCTGCAGTAATGTTTGCAAAGAGACGGATCATCAGAGCAAAGGGCTTCGAGAACATACCTATTATCTCAACCGGAATCATGACCGGAAGAAGCCAGAAAGGTACTCCCGGAGTGGCAAAAATATGACGCCAGTAGTTCCGGTTGCCGCTGAACTGGGTAATGAAGAAAGTAAAAAGGGCAAGTACCAGAGTAACGGCAATATTACCGGTTACGTTAGCACCAAATGGCGGAGGAAATGGCACAAGGCCCATAAGATTGTTGAGAAGTATGAAGAAGAATACTGTAAGCAGATAAGGCATGTACTTCTCATACTTATGTTTCCCTATGTTTGAAATGGCAATATCATCGCGCACAAAAAGTATTACGGGTTCAAGGAAACTCTGTATTCCCCTGGGGTGACTAATGCCTGTTTTCTTATATGACCTTGAAAGTGAAAGAAAGAGTAACAAGCCTACAATGCATGAAAACAAAAGACCAACAACGGTTTTTGTTATTGAAAAGTCAAGAATGGAAGCCCCTTCAACCGGATGGCCTTCCTCATTTACAGCAACTATTGCACCTTCTTCAAGCTTATAGCCTTCATGGGTATGTCCATGGGCAAGTTTTTTTGAAGAGAACATATCAAGACCCTTTTCCTTTGAATAGAGAATAACAGGCAGGTATATTGCTACATGTTCCCCGTTTTTCTTTGTCCACAGATGCCATTCGTGTGCATCAGCGATATGCTCCATGATGAAGGTGCTTGCATTAAAAGCCTCCTCTGTTTCACCATGTTGTGCAGCTGCTTCAGCCTCGTGTCCTTCCTGTCCATAGGAGGCAGCAACTGTGCCTGCCAGAAATAAAATCGAAATGAACAGTGTAATAAGTCTAGTTTTCAAATCCGTCGTGTTTTATAAAGATTTGGTTTTCAGTGTTTTTAATATCAAAAATATTAAAATAAAACTGAATGATAAATATAGAACAAAAAACATTAATACGGATTCTGTTTCTGTTTTTTTTATAACAATAAACCAGATAAGAGCTAAAAACAATTCAAGCAGGAACTTAAGGCTGATTGACACAAAGGAATGGAAGGTCTGGCTCCGGGAATCACGGGATATTCCTCTGTTAAAAATTATTAAAGAAATGAGGGTTATAACTGAAAAGCATGAGGTGAGTGTCAGAAGTTGTGACCAGAGCTCCTGATGATTTGTTCTTTCAAGCATGAAAAATCCAGTGACAAGAAGAACAAGAGTCAAAAGCAGAAGGGAAGAAATATGGATTAAAAAAGATCTCATCAGTTTTACTTTATAAAGTCCCTGATGGCAAAATAAATTGCTCCGAACACACCGAGCAATGAAAGAATAATTGTAAAAACCGGTTTCTGGAATCCTGCAATATTATCGAGCTTAATACCACCCCAGGTTGCTATTGCAATTATTGCAACCATCTGAAAGGCCATTCCTGAATATTTCGCGTAGGCATTCAGGCCCTTATCGTCCTGCCTTTTCAGGTTCTTTTTCTTTTGTGGCCGGGGCTCCTCCATTATTGTTGTTTTCGCTCATTTTGCAGGTGCCTGAGAAAATGGCTCCCGGTTCTATTGATAATTTTGATGTTACAATATCACCGAGGATCTTAGATGAAGCTTTAAGGTTAAGAAGCTGGTTGACTATAACTCTTCCCTCAACAACACCGGATATTTCAGAGTTTTTGCAGATAATCTCTCCGTTCACCTTGCCTGTCTGGCCAACAACAACTTTTCCCTTTGTATTGAGGTTTCCGGTAAGAGAGCCATCTATCCTGATATCCCCTGTTGATTTGACATCACCAATAATATCAGTGCCATTGCTTATAAGGTTAATTGTATTGTTTTCAGTCTCATTGTACTTTGCCATGACCTCTTATTTTTTTTGTAACGGTACTGTTTATTACAAATATAATATTATTTCGGATCGTAAGCCCATTTGAGGTAAATTGCCCCCCATGTAAAGCCACCTCCGAATGCAGCAAGTATAAGCACATCGCCTTTTTTAAGACTCTTCTCATACTCCCAGATGCATAACGGAATAGT
The DNA here is from genome assembly GCA_022703405.1 of Bacteroidota bacterium. Taxonomy (GTDB): domain Bacteria; phylum Bacteroidota; class Bacteroidia; order Bacteroidales; family VadinHA17; genus LD21. The sequence continues at coordinate 2,392 of JAKLDT010000293.1, forward strand.
TGCAGCTGTAGTATTTCCGTAATTCTGAATATTGATCATTACCTTTTCAGAAGGCAGTCCCATTCTCCTCCCTGTGGCATCAATTATCCTGAGATTCGCCTGATGCGGAACAAGCCAGGAAATGTCTTCAGGCTTCAGGTTGTTCCTCTCCATAATCTCTGCAGCAACATCTGCCATGTTTGATACAGCGAATTTAAAGACACTCTGACCTTCCTGGTATATAAAATGTTCTTTTGCGTCAACAGTTTCATGAGAAGACGGTTTTAATGATCCGCCTGCTTTCATGTGAAGGAATTTTCTTCCTGATCCGTCAGTTCTCAGTATATGATCCAGTATTCCTATTTCCTCGGTTGTGGGCTCAAGCAACACTGCGCCGGCAGCATCGCCGAAAAGGGGGCAGGTTGTACGGTCGGTATAGTCAACAATCGATGACATCTTGTCAGCACCAACAACAATCGCCTTTTTATATCTTCCCGAGCATATATATTCAGAAGCTGTCTGTAAGGCAAAAAGAAAACCGGAACATGCAGCGCCCAGATCGAAACTAAGGGCTTTTTTTATTCCGGCTTTGTCGCAGATTATGTTTGCGGTGGCCGGAAAAAGCATGTCGGGTGTTACTGTGGCACAGATGAGAAGGTCAATTTCGTCAGGGGATGTGTTTGTTTTTTCAAGCAGCCCTAA
>JAKLDT010000294.1 GCA_022703405.1 Bacteroidota bacterium
ACCTCTTCATAAGATACAAATGCTGCTGTATTCTTCAGATTAACACTCAGTTTCTCTTTCATATCGTATTGATTTTATTAGAATTTACGATGCAATAAACAGGCACCGCAAGACAAAAATAATAAAAAACAGATCACCAGTATGACCGGATGTTTCATAAGCTTACAGAAAAAAATGAAGGTGCCCTTTCGGACACCTTCTATTGTTATAATATGGAATATATATTGAATTGTGCTTATCTTTTATGAACACCTCCGGCACTTGATGAATGTGCATCAATATATTTCGGATTACCGCTGTAATGAATATCTCCGGCACTTGATGCCCTGGCTTTCAGATTCTCAGTCACATAAATACTTGCATCACCGGCACTTGAGACTGTAACATCGGCATCCTTAACCTTCAGTTCCGAGGCCTTGAAATCTCCGGCACTGCTGAGGTCTGCCTCAAGACGGTCTGCCTCTCCGGTGAGAGTTACATCACCAGAACTGCTGACATTTGCTGATATCTCCCTTGCATAAATCTCCAGCTTGATATCTCCGGCACTGCTTGCATCAATTGAAATTTCATCCGATTTGATCCTTGATTCACCAATGATGTCGCCGGCGCTGCTTGCCTTAACAGATCTTATCTCCTTCATTGTTACGTAGACTTTCTTTTCCTCAGCATCACGGATGTTTACCTCAGTATAGACCTTCAGCACATTCCCATCAATTTCGGTCAGTATGTACTCCTGCAGATTCTCATCTGCTTCAACTGTAATTTCCTCTTTGTTTCCCTGGCGGAGAATAACATCAATGCCTGTTGCTACCCTTATCTCATCGAATGAACCGGCAGGCCGTTCCATCCTGACAACCTTTTCATTGCCGTACACAGTCTTTTTGAACTGGGCATGAACACAGCTGATCAGCGATCCTATTGCAATGAATGCGATTAAAAATCTGATTTTTTTCATTTCTGTCTTTTTTGGTCTTTAATACTGAACTAAAGACAGGTTAAAAACAGATATGATGCATCCGGAGGGATTTATTTACTCAGTGCCACTTAAAAATTTTAAGTCCGGCACCAAAAAATATTATTCCTGTTGTCGTCAGAACAATTACCGGCTTTATTACCTGGGCAAAGCCTGCACCCTCATTGAATATGCTCCTCATGCCGTCAGAGAGCATTGTAAGGGGCAGATTTCTTATTACAGGAAGTGTCCATTCAGGAAAATTCTGATAACTGAAAAAGATACCTGACAGTACCATCATGGGTGTCACTACAAAATTTATTATGCCATTGCCAACCTCAGTGTTTGACGTATGCGATGAGATCAGTATTGCAAGGCCTGAAAAAGCAATATTTCCTGCTATGAAGATCATTATTAGCGACATAATATCTCCCTGTATAGTCATTTTAAATGCCACAAGAGCAAAAACAAGCAGGATAAGCGCCTCAATTGCATTCATTGCAAACCTCACTGATATGAGGGCTACGAGGAAGTGTGATTTCTTCATGGGAGTGGCAACCATCCTCCTTAAAAGCTTTTTCGATCTCTTTTCAATTATGCCATAACTTATTCCCCACATCGATGACATCATTACACCCATTGCAATAAGTCCGGGCACAAGAAAATCAATATACCTTGTACCCTTCACTGTAAGCGGGCGGATCACTGAGTTACCTTCAACCGAAAGAACCCTGCCTTCACCTATTATGCTGCTGATTTTCAGATATGTCAGCTCGGCATCAGAATTCATGGGGTCAAAGTGATATCCGGTTTTATCATTTTCCGATGACAGCAGTACATTAAATGTTCCTCTTTTTAAAAGCATCATGGCTTCTTCGGCTTCCATCTCATAGAAGAGAAACACAGAGTTACCCAGTTTTTCATCTTTTATGACATATTTCCACTTCCATTCAGAATCTTCTCTCACTGTATTTATCTCGCAGGATTTGTTCAAAAAGCTTGTTAATGAAGGATTCCTTTGTATCAGAGAATCGGATTCCATGGAATCAATTATGGCAATTTTCCTTATTACATCACCCTTTTTTGCAAATGCGATACCAAGGCCGAGAGCCATAAGAACCGGAAACAGTACTCCCCAGAATAAAACACCCGGTTCCCGTATTATCTCACGGAACAGCGCCGTGATCAGAAGCCATAACTGCCTGATATTTATCAATTTATTCATTGATTTTTCTTCCTGTCAGTGTAGTAAACAGATCATCAAGTGTTTTCCTTCTGCACTCCATGTTTTTGATTGAAATATTCCTGGAACGCATTAATGAAAGGAAGTCAGGCAATTCTTTTTCAAAACTTGTAAGGTTTACAAAACCCTTTCCGGGAGAATCACCACCCCTGATTTTGAATCCTGCTTCTGTTTCATTAAAATTATTGAAATCAACATTTGAATCGCTTGTGAATTCAACTATTTTTTCCTCAGTTTCCTCATCAAGAAGCTGGCTCAGAGTTCCTTCCTTCAGGATCTTTCCATGATCCATTATTATAATGTAATCGCAAAGGTATTCAGCTTCCTCCATATAGTGAGTGGTGAGTATCATAGAGGTACCGGATTTTCTTTTAAGAGTCCTCAGAATGTCCCAGATCTCGCGTCGGGCATTAGGGTCGAGACCGGTAGTAGGCTCATCAAGCAGGAGGATAGCAGGATCGTTTATAAGGGCGATGCCTATTGCAAGCCTTTGTTTCTGGCCTCCTGAAAGATTTACAACATAAGACTTCCTCTTCTCCTCCAGACCCACTATTTTTATTATTTCCTCAACTTTCTCATTACCAAGGTTAAAGAAGCCTGCAAAAAGACCAAGTGTTTCAGTGACCCTTAGTTTTTCAATGAAATGGTTTTCCTGAAGCGACAGTCCAAGTATCCTGTGAAGGTCATCTTCATTTCCTTTCCATTTCTTACCCATTATTGTGATCTCGCCCCTGTCGGGTTTCTGAATGCCTTCAATCATCTCAACAAGAGTTGTTTTCCCGGCTCCGTTCGGACCAAGCAGGGCAACGAATTTCCCTTTTGGGATATTAAGGCTGATTCCTTTAACTGCCTG
>JAKLDT010000295.1 GCA_022703405.1 Bacteroidota bacterium
GGGGACCGAGGGGGTGAGGCAATTTAATACTGAAGCAAATGCAAGACAACTAAACAAAACAGAGGAATGGTTAACTTATTTCCATATTTTTGCAGTAATACCAGTTAAGATGATCCGGGATCAGAAGGAACATTTCATGAAGGCAGCTCTTGCCGAGGCTGAGAAGGCTTATGAGAAGCAGGAGGTTCCTGTGGGCGCTGTAGTTGTACATAATGGTGTTATTATTGCCAGGGCGCATAACCTGACTGAAACACTCAGAGACCCGACCGCCCATGCAGAAATGCAGGCCATCACTGCAGCAACAGCTTACCTCGGGGGCAAATACCTGACTGACTGCACAATATATGTCACGCTTGAACCCTGTGCGATGTGCGCGGGAGCAATCGGATGGAGCCAGGCCCCGGCAGTTGTATATGGCGCTTCAGACGAAAAAAAGGGTTACAGCAAAGTGAAGGGTGAGCTGCTTCACCCAAAAACAACAGTGGAATCCGGAATTATGGAAAATGAATGCAGGGAACTGCTGCTGAAATTTTTCAGGAGCAAACGCTAAATTCATTACCTTTACAAAAATCCTGTTTATGAAGCTTGACAACAGCAAGACAATAATCAGTTTCAGAATCAAACTATTCGCAGTTACAGTTCTTTTCCTTGCATACATAATTTTATCTTATGCTGCCAAGAAGATAAAACTCAGCCTGTTTGGGATTAATGATACCGGCTGGACACTCATTTTTGCAGGTATCTGGCTGCTGATCGCCTTCATTCCAATGATACTGAACCGTCAGTATGTAAGTTACTCTGATGAGGGCGAGAATATCACTTTCAGGTATTTCACTGCAGGACTTGTAGGAAGTAAAAAGAATTCAGTTGAAATAGATAAAAGAACCTTTGGCGGATATAAGACAGAAACCAGGTGGTTCGGCCTGATATGGAGTATTACTCTCTATCAGAACTTCAGGGAAGGACTTGCTAAATATCCTCCAATTTATATAAGCGCGCTCAATAAGGAAGAAAGGGAAAAAGTCTTCAGATCGCTTAACATGTATGCACCTAAGTCGTGAAGGTTATCATCTGATAACATGAGTTTTATCATTTTAAAAATCTTTTAACACTGGCAATTTTGAATAATTAAATCTGACCTATTAACAACTAAAACCATATCAATATGAACGTAGATAAGATCATGAACAACCTCGAGAAGAAGCATCCCGGGGAAGTTGAGTACTTACAGGCAGTCAGGGAAGTCCTCGAATCGATTGAGGAGGTTTACAATGAGAATCCCCAGTTTGAATCAGCAAATATCATTGAAAGGATTATTGAGCCCGACCGTATCATAACATTTAAGGTACCGTGGATAGACGATGAGGGAAATGTAAAGGTAAACCTGGGTTACAGGATACAGTTCAACAATGCAATTGGCCCGTACAAGGGAGGACTACGCTTCCACCCAAGTGTGAACCAGTCGATTCTAAAATTCCTGGGCTTCGAGCAGATCTTCAAGAATGCACTTACAACACTTCCAATGGGTGGCGGTAAAGGCGGATCTGATTTCGACCCTAAAGGCAAATCAAATGCCGAAGTAATGCGCTTCTGCCAGAGCTTTATGCTCGAATTATGGAAATACATTGGTCCTGAAACAGACGTTCCCGCCGGCGACATAGGAGTTGGCGGTCGTGAGATAGGCTTCCTGTACGGAATGTACAAGCGCCTGAAAGGCGACCATACAGGCGTTCTCACAGGTAAAGGAAGCAACTGGGGCGGCTCACTCGTTCGTCCTGAAGCCACAGGTTTCGGTTGTGTATACTTTGCAAAGGAAATGCTTGCAACAAAAGGTCACAGCTTTGAAGGAAAAAGAGTAGCAATAAGCGGCTTCGGAAACGTTGCCTGGGGAGCTGCATTAAAAGCAACCGAACTGGGCGGCAAAGTAGTTACAATCTCTGGTCCTGACGGTTACATCTACGATCCTGATGGCATATCAGGCAAGAAAATTGAATACATGCTCGAGCTGAGGGCTTCAAATGAAGATATAGTAAAACCATATTCTTATGCTTTTGAAGGTTCTGAATTCCACGGAGGCAAACGTCCATGGGAGGTCAAGGTCGATATCGCACTTCCCTGTGCAACACAGAACGAACTCAATAAGGAAGATGCTGAGAAACTTGTTAAGAATGGTTGTATTTGTGTTTGCGAAGGCGCCAATATGCCAAGCACTCCTGAAGCAATTGAACTTATTCAGAGGAGCGGGCTGCTGTTTGCTCCAGGTAAGGCAGCAAACGCCGGCGGCGTAGCAACCTCAGGCCTTGAGATGACACAGAACTCCATGAAGCTCCGCTGGAATCGTCAGGAAGTAGACGAACGCCTCCATGAGATCATGTGCAATATCCACAGTCAGTGCTTGAAGTACGGCAAGAGAAGCGATGGCTATGTTGACTATGTTAAGGGCGCCAACATCGCCGGCTTCCTGAAAGTTGCAAACTCCATGCTTGATATGGGAGTGATCTGATCCCATTAACATATTCACCTTATCTCCCCCTCTCTTTTTGAAAAGAGGGGGATTTTTTTTACATTTACCTGTCTCATTTCTCGTGCTATGCCAATTTCACTCAAGCATAAAATTGCCCTGGGTCTCATTCCCCGTATAGGCGATATCAATGCCAGGAAGCTTGTCGCCCACTTCGGAAGTGTTGAAGCTGTATTCAGCGAATCGTACAGGAATGTTCTGAAAATTCCGGGCATAGGTCCTGAAATTGCAAAGTACATCTGCGACAGATCATACATTGCCGCAGCTGAAAAAGAGGCTGAGTATGTCACAAAAAACAATATCAGAACATACTTCTACCTTGACAATGATTATCCTTACCGTCTGAGGCAGTGCGATGATTCTCCGGTTGTGTTTTTTTTCAGGGGAAACTGTGATCTTGACTCAAATAAAATAATAAGTGTAGTTGGTACACGTAATGCCACATCAAGAGGCAAAGAACTGTG
>JAKLDT010000296.1 GCA_022703405.1 Bacteroidota bacterium
TGCCTGGTGAAGAAGTGAAACAGGAAGCAGATCATTCCCCGAAATTATGTTCAGCCTGTATGCATAGCTGAACCTGATAATTCCGGCTTTAAACGAAAATCCTGCCTGCATGTCCAGCTTTCCGGCCTCATCATCCATGCCCATAACACTCACTCCAATATTCTCATTTTCAAGCGATATGCCTCCTCCAGCAACAACAAACCTGTCCTGACTGCTCATAAAACCCAGTGGCCGTAACCGGAACCTGGTACTTCCCGGAAAAGCAAAATCGCCGCAAAGATGAACCAGCACTTTTCTTTTTATGAGCTCCCTGTCTGCCCCTGGATCAGAAATATCAGGTTCTGCAAGATGTGCAACAGCCAGCCCTCCTGAGTAATAACGACCTGTAACAGTGATGCCTGTATTCAGATCAAAGACTGTCCTTCCTGTGTTGCCCAGTACCTCTGCCGAGGGATATGCAACACCTCCAAGCGGATCTATCTGGTCAGGAAGAACGGATGAACTGAAATTAAAACCTCTGTGAAAAACGGCTGCAGAAAGTCCTGCATTAATGAACAGATCCTCCCCTGCCTGCATAAAGTATGAATATGATAAACCTCCCCTTGTGTTGTTTACCGACCCTCCCAGATAATCCTCAGATAACCAGACAGCTGCACCTCCATGCAAGGCCTGAAAATATGAATCGTATGACAGGTACATTGAATGCAGGTTATATCCGTTTCCGGGATAGAAATTAAGATACGATATTCTTAAAACACCTTCTCCCTCACTTCCCGAAAGGGCCGGATTATTCATCAGCAGTACCTGGTATGAGGGAACAGCGTCGGTATCCTGACTATAAACCACCGCCGGATATATCAAAAACAAGAAAACAATCCCTGAGAAATATCGTTGCATATTATCCTCTGATACCTGAAATGCAAACTTAACAATAAACCTTGTCACTATTCTGCATTTCAGTTTATTCAGACTGCCTTTTTTCATCAGCAATAAGAACGTAATGAAAACGTTATTATTACCTGTTTATAAATCCAAAATAAAACAGCGGTCGCGGTGAACATTTTTATCAGCTATCTTTACCCTGAATTATGACAAGGTTTTTAAAAATAATTCTTGTGCTGATCATTTCCCTGCCGGCAGCTCTGACTGCCCAGAACAGCAGTTCACATTCTGTTCTTTCAGCCGGGAAGTGGATCAGACTGGCAATTACGGGAGATGGTGTTTACCGGCTCGATTACTCAAAACTCAGGGAACTGGGGCTTACAGAACCCTCAAAACCAAGGTTGTATGCATATAACAAGGGACAACTTTCATATTATAATCATGGCCCCGTTTCCGGTGATCTCAATGAACAGGCAGTTTTCATCTCTGGAAATGATTCATCACTTGGTGAGGGTGAGTACCTGCTTTTTTACGGCCAGTCACCACACAGATGGATTTTTGACAGCAACACACATGCTTTCTCCTTTCTCAGGCATAACTACAGCGACACTGCCTTCTATTTTATCACTTCCGGAGGGGAAGGAAGAAAAATAATATCAACAGCTGACAATTTCCTTACAGCCAATAACATATCAAATACATCAGACGCGTTATATATACATGAAAAGGAAATAAAGAACCTTCTTAAATCTGGCAGGGAATGGTTCCAGCCTGTACCTGCTGCCGGAAGCATGACAATTGATCCTGGATTCACCGATATAATTCCCTCTGAAAAAATACAATACTCAATAAGGCTTGCTGCGCGCGCTGCAATAACAACACAGTTCAGTCTGAGTGAAAATTCAGCTCTTATAAAGAGTATTCCTATTGCTGCTGTTAACCTCAGTAATTATACGGGAACTTACGCCAGCATCAGCGAATATGCCGATTCTGTATTGCCGAAGTCCTCCTCTCCGGTATATGAACTAAAATATTCAAACAACGGGACAAGCTCCGAAAGTGCCGGCTGGCTTGACTACATTACATTCCATGGTAGGAGGAACAACAGGTTTTCAGGAAACTTTATGCATCTGACTGACAGCCGGTCTGTTATCGCAGGAGGAATAACTGAATTCAGGATTGAGAGCAGTGCCCCCGACGCAACAATATGGGATATTACAGATCCAGAAAATCCTGCCGCAATACAATACAGAAAATCCGGATCGGAACTTTCATTCACTGCCAAAACGGATTCATTAAGGCATTATATAATTTTCAGCCCCGGAAATGTAAAATCGCCTGTCGTTAATCTGACAAATGTTCCAAACCAGGATCTTCACGGCACAGAATCTGCCGAGATGCTTATAGTATCGCATCCGGCTTTTCTCAGGTATGCTCAACAACTAGCTGACTTCCACTCTGGAGAAGATAATCTATCAACTCTTATAGTAACACCGGAACAGATTTACAACGAATTCTCGGGAGGGATCCGTGATATTGTGGCTATCAGGAACTTTGTAAGGATGAAATATCTGAAGCAGAAAAACACTGCAATGCCACTCCATTATCTCCTTTTGTTTGGTGACGGATCCTTCGAAAACAGGACAGGTCCCCCCGGCAATCCCAACTTCATCCCTACTTACCAGTCACAAAATTCCAATGTTGTCGTATCAACATTTACCTCTGACGATTTCTATGGCCTTCTTGATGAAAATGAAGGAGAATCTGAAGGTACTGAGGATATCGGAATAGGAAGACTCCCGGTTAACGACACTTCCCAGGCTGCACTTATAATTTCAAAGATCCGTGCCTACTCCGATCCGATAAATAATGGCGACTGGAAAAATATTATCTGCCTTGTTGCTGATGACGAGGATGGCAATACGCACCTCACCGACACCGAGATCCTTTCTAAAATAATTGAGGACAGTGTACCTGTCTTCAATGTCAGCAAGATCTACCTCGATGCTTACAGCCAGAGCACTTCTGTCAGCGGCCAGGCCTATCCCGGTGTGAATAAGGCAATTAATGACAGGATAA
>JAKLDT010000297.1 GCA_022703405.1 Bacteroidota bacterium
GAATCTCTGGATTGGATCGCTGTTTGGAGATCTAAGATACTTCAACGGATCAGAGTTCATCGAGGAAGACAGTTTTCGAAAGGTGCTGGGTAATAATTCTGTATTCTATAAGGGAAGCAGGCTCATGGCAAACGGCCAGTCATGGATATCTGCGAACACTAACATACTGATATTTGATGATGGCAGGTTCAGCGTTCTGAAGGAACTTCAGGGTACTCAGATTTGCTATATCTATGAAGATACTGATAATGGACTTGTAATGGTGGGTACAGACAAAGGCCTATATACCATAAGGGGAAGGGAAATTTCACTTAATCCTCATTTTATTGATTCTGAACTTGGAGTAATTGAGGGCATAACAAAGGATGATAACGGTGCATATTGGTTCTCAGGGCATAACGGCCTGGTAAAAATGGAAGATACAGCAATAACTAAAATAAATGAATACCTGTTGCCTGAAGTCTTCACATATACGATGGAAAAAGACAGGTCAGGAGGCTTATGGGTTTCATCAGAATCAGGACTGTATTTTAAATCAAAGAACACAGATACCTTTCGTCTTGCTCTTCCCGAGTCTGTAAACCAACCTGCAAATGCAGTCAAAGTGCTGAATGATAATTATATACTTGCCGGCAGAATAACTGATATCTGCCTGATTGACCTGGATAAATTCTATAGTGGAGCTGATACCTATTACAGGTTGTATGACAGAACTGATGGGTATCCCGGTACTGAAGTTCTTGATAACGGAATAGTCAGGGGATCTGATGAAAAAATTTGGATACTTACTTCTGAAAATCTTGTTGAGTTCAATCAGGCCTTGCTCTGGAAAAATACTATGCCTCCTAAACTGAATATTACAGGATTCTTTTTCGAGACAGATTCCCAGACCTGGCAGCCGGTGAATAAAGGTGAATTATATTATGGAATACCCTCTGAGATTGTTCTGAGAAGGAATCAACACAGGATCAGAATAACATTTAATGGCATTTCTTCCTCAAATCCCGATAAGGTGAAATACAGTTATATGATCGGGGAATCTGATCTTAAGTGGTCCACTCCCTCAGAACGAAGGGAAGTCGTAATCAGAAACCTTCGCAGCGGCACTTATAATTTCAGGCTGAAAGCAATAAATGCAGATGGGTTTGAAACTATTGAACCATTGAATTTTAAATTTACAATTCAAAAAGCTTTCGGTGAAACAGCCATCTTTTATCTGCTTCTTGTTGCAGGAATAATAATTGCTACAATCCTGCTAACTAAGTACCTGATAAGAAAGAACAATAGAATCCGTGAGGAAAAGCAGAAGCTGCGGTCAGAGCTTCTGAGGTTGCAGATGAGTAATTTTCTAAGTGAATTTGACCCTCATTTTACCTTCAATGCCATTTCATCGGTAGGTTCCCTCATAATGAAGAATGACAGGCAGAGCGCTTATCTTTATCTTACCAGGCTGTCTTCTCTGCTAAGAGCTTCATTAAGAGACAGTACCACAATGCTTAAAACAATTTCTGAGGAACTCGATTTTGTGAGGAACTACTGTGAACTCCAGAAACTAAGATTCGGCAACAGGTTTGATTACCATATAAGAGTCGGGGAAGATGTTGATCTTAATAAGCAGATACCAAAAATGACCATTCAGACTTTTGTTGAAAATGGTATTAAACATGGCATTGAAAATAAAAAAAGCGGAGGGGCTGTTGAAGTTGTCATACTTCATATAAAAGGATATCATAAATTCCTGATAAGGGACAATGGAGTGGGTCGTGCAGCAGCAGATAAAGTAAAATCAGCGAGTACAGGTATTGGTATACGGACAGTAAGCAGGATCCTTGAGATTATAAATATGTATAACAAAACTGAATCTACTCTGGAGATAAGAGATCCTGATACGGATGTATTCTTTTCAGGTACCGAGGTTGTCATAACAATTCCCGACAATTATTCCTTCAGCATCAGTGAAACAGATCTCATTGATTTTGACTACTAGAGAATAAAGCCTTCCTGTTTGTCTTTGCACTTTTTTTTCATCCGTTTTTTGTGCAAATTTGTAGATACTTCTGAATAAACGGAAAAACAATGGATAATGCAATACTTAAAACTTTTATTGTTGAAGATGAACAGAAGTCACTTGACCTGCTCACTGAGCTGATTATCTCAACAGGCAATGCTACTGTAACAGGGTCAACAACAAATCCCGAGGAGGCTGTTGATATGATAAGCAGGCTGAGACCTGATGTTGTCTTCCTGGATGTCAAGATGCCCGGGAAGAGCGGCTTTGAAGTGCTTGATGATCTTGCCGGTGCAAATTCCCTGAATCCGTTTATTATTTTCACAACAGCCTATGATGAGTTTGCTGTGAAGGCCTTTGAATATGCCGCCTTTGATTATCTACTGAAACCCATTGATCCTGAGCGGCTATCGATGGCAATTTCGCGTTGTTCAGCAAACAGGCACCTGGGATCACTCCAGAATTCAGGAAAACTGTCAGGAGCTCTTAAAAAACTTATATACCGTAATATTTCAGGCATTGTTATTATTGATCCTGCAGAAGTAGTATTTGTTGAAGCTGCAGGTAACTATTCATGCTTCAAAATGAATGACGGACGGCAGGAAACAGTAACAATCTCTCTCGGTAAGATAGAGGAGCAGTTGCAGCCTGATATCTTTTTCAGAACAGGCCGTACTTACATTATCAATCTCAATTATCTGAAGAAAGTTAATTCGAAGAAAAGAGAATGTATTCTGCACTCAAACTCACATGATTTCAGATGTGATATATCTTATGACAAGATCAGGATACTGCTTGACCGGCTTAACAATGACTGATTGATTTTTGTTTGCTTTTAATGACATGAACCGATCAGAATACATATTCTGCTTTACGGGCAAAATATTCTGCGTGACAGCTATATTCCTTTTTGTCATTGTTTTACCAGCTTTTTCTGCCCTTTCTCCAG
>JAKLDT010000298.1 GCA_022703405.1 Bacteroidota bacterium
GTGAAAAAGTACTTGAAATTGCAGGAGATAAGGCATTCATTGTTACAGGTGATTTCAACATGTCTCCGGAAGCTCCGGGTTATGCTGTGATAACAGCAGAAACTGAGGGCAGGACTGCCATTAATGATTCCTATCTTCTTTCAGAGACATCTCCGGAAGGTCCGGTATTTACATATAACGGATTCTCTGACAGGCCCGGAGACAGCAGGATTGATTTTTTATTTGTACCTGAGGGGACTGCAGTTTATGCACATAAAACCTTCAGCATAAAGAATAATGGTGTATTTATATCAGATCACTGGCCTGTGGAGGCAGTTGTATCATTCAAGTGACCTGATATAGGTCAGCCTGTCAAGACTGTTCTGTGAAAGGTCTGTAATGAGCCAGCCGGAGTTGAGCTCATTTCTGTTGAATTCCTTTACCCTGATGCACCAGCCCGGAATATCGAGTATATGGTAGGTTACCTCCTCTGCATATTCATATTTCAGCACGCCTGTATTTAAGAGATAAAAGAACAGTGTCAGGTTATCGGGAAGGTAATCCTTTGAAGCATAATATTGAAGGTAGTTAACATCCTCAAGGGCTCTTTTCAGGTTCATGAAGTCAGTTTCATTGCTTGAAGGTGGTATGAACCTGATAAAGGCAGTATCTGTTTTCAGGAAGTTGAACAGGTCGCCGCTGACACCCAGGATGACCCATTTTATCCTTGATTCACGAACAGTTTCCTGGGCAAGAAAGATGCTGATGTTCCTTGCACTTCCCTTAAATGTAACTCTTGAGCGTGCTTCAGCAATTATGTTTCCGGAATACCTGGGTACCTGAACATTTTTGCTTACCACATCCGAAACGAAAGTTTTCTTAACATCGGAATAGGCCTGGGAATATTTTTCTGAAGACTTATCAAGACGCTTATCCTTCAGGTCGAACAGCGAATTCACCATGTTCTCCCTTGGTATCCTGGCCCTGAATGCTGAATCAGCAGGTTCGCCCCTGAAGTCGGTTCTGTAATTGAATCTGTCGAGGAACTCGTTAAACTGTTTTGTTCTCGCCAGGAATATCTTTTCATTCTGGTCTGAAGGTGCAACAAGTTCCTGGCAGAATGCTGTATTCTGCTGAATCAGAAGGAATAGAGCAACTACAGCCACTGAAGCTGAAAACCGGAATCCGGCATTGTAACTCATGACAATCAGGTTGTTGTTTTTGTCTCCGAAGCCTTGATATCGCCAAGGAAGATCTTCCACCTTTTCTCATTGAAGAACTTGTCCTCAACAAGGTCAATTATAATCTCAATGTCCTTTTTTGTAACGTCAGTATAGACTATATTGTCTTCATTGAATCCTGTGAACTCCTGTATTATTGTTGCTGTGGAATAGTATTTTCCGTCAGGGCCTTTTGTGAATTCCCGTATATAGGCGATATCATAGAATTTGATCACAACCTTAGTATAGGGTAGTGATTTCAGCCTTGCAAGGTATTTTTCCATTGGTCGTGCCACCTTCTGGGATGATCCGTCGGCCATAAGAACGGAGATTTCCATTGTAGCTCCCTTATAGAAGAGTTTTATGGCTTCTTTTTCAGCCATGTCGCGCTTTTCAGCAGGCTGGTCCTTACTTCCGAGAGTAATAATATACTGTTGAAATTCATCAACCTTTTGTTTCGTCTGTTCCTTGAAGACCTCAATATCGGCTTCACTCAGGTTAATTTCATCAACAATTTTGGCCTCCTTGCTTGAAACGGCTGTCTTTGTCTGGGCCGCCAGGTTCAGGCTGATGATGAGGATAAGTGCAGTTAAGATTCTTCTTGGCATATTTCAGGTTTTACCTCTTGTACTACAATTTATATGCAAAACTAATTTTTAATCCGAAATATTTCACTTTTGTGGGTTTGTGCTCATAGGCGTTATCGAAAATATCCCGGTATGTATTTACATGATTCATAAGATCTGAAAATCCTATTGAAATTTCCGGACCTATCATGACATTTGAATAATAACCGAAAGGTATGTTCACTCCGGCTGACCCGTAGAGTGCCATGTTGATGCCTCTGAGGTCAACAGTTCCGGTTTTATTTATATCAGGATTATTGAAAAACCATCCTATTTCGGAGGCAGTAACGATCTTATTACTAATCTGGAGAGCAGGATAATAGCCCATTGTTTCATAGGCTCCGGTTGTTTTATAGGAAGTGCTGAGCGGGATGGAGAATTTCATTCCGGCCTCACCATAAAATCCTAATTTACCTGGTTTGCCGCTTGTGAAAACGACACCAACAGGGATAGTAAGGAAGCTCATGTTTACAGTCGAGTCTATATCTGCATCAACTATTTTGTAGAATGCATCTCCGTTTACATCGGCGGACAATTGTGTATTCCGGAGTGAATCTTTCAGGACATAACCTGAAGAGGCTGTGTTGAATTCGAAGCCTGCTTTAACAGCTATATTATCAGTTAAATAGTACAGACCGCTTATACCCAGGGAAATGCCGTAGCCTGATGTAACATCCCAGGTATATGGAGTAACAGCAGAAGAGGTTGAGTTTATGTCTTCAGAATTTACAGGAGTGATACCTGCTGATCCCCAGGCCATTATGCTAATGCCTTTTCTTGTTACCGGTTTTATTACGAGTTCAGGTTTCTGGTCTGTAGCTGTTCCGGATGAACCTTCATAGAAATTTTGTGAGGCAACATCGATGCTGTTGAACTTAAAGTCGGAAAATGTTTTTCCGGCAGCAGTGAATGAGACCTTGAAGATCAGGGGAAAGTTTTCGCGGTAAACCTCTTTTCCTTTCAGGCTTCCAGAGAAAAACTTCATAACATCAACATAGGTGTAGAACGATCCGTCCTCATTTTTCATCACATTGCCGATTTTTGCGGAATCGGCTGTTATTGAGAGGTTTCGGATACCATTAGGATAGTCGGTAA
>JAKLDT010000299.1 GCA_022703405.1 Bacteroidota bacterium
GAAAGATTCCGGCAATCTGTTCATAGCCTTCTTCCTTTGCCACCTTCGCAGCAAATTCATACCTGTTTTTTGCCTGTGATTCACCTGCAAATGCTTTCAGGAGGTTTTTTTCTGTTTTTGTTCCTTTAATGCTTTTTTCCATAATAATCAGATTTTGAAAGGTTTATATTTTAATGTTTAGTCTTGTCAAATATATTATTGTTCTAAAAATAGTAAAAATCATTATAACTACTGATGTGTCTTTTTCCTGAAAGTAAAAAGCTTCTTCTCTTCACCCTTAAAGAGCCTTTCTATATTTTTCCGGTGTGTAAACAATAAGGCTACTGCAACAATAACGGTAAAAATCCTGAACAAAACTGAGGGCGTGCTGAAAATGCTGAAAAGAAATACAGGAAATGAAATGCCTGCAATCATTGATGAAACTGAAACAATTCCCGTGAAAAGCAGTACAGAAAGAAATACACCAACACTGCAAAGCGTCAGTAGAGGCTGAAGAGCAAGCAGCACTCCAAACATTGTGGCAACTCCTTTTCCACCCCTGAATCCTGCAAAAACCGGGAATATATGCCCTGTTATTGCAATTATACCGGCTATAATCTGAAGGTTTTTAAGCAATGCGGTGTCGGGTGCGGCAGCATTAAGAAAAACAGGCATCATCGCTGCCAGCCAGCCTTTGGCAAGGTCTGCCAGAAGAACAGGTATGCCTGTTTTCCAGCCAAGTACCCTTATTACATTTGTGGCTCCTGCATTTTTGCTTCCATGCTCCCTTACGTCAATACCGTGGAATTTTTTGCCAACCCAGACTGCATTTGGAACTGATCCGAGCAGGTAGGCAGCAATAAAGGATATAGTAACAGCAAGAAGGCTCATAAAGGTATGATAAAATTATTTATTATATAATATACTTATATATATAAGTGTATTATATATTATATTTCAGGTCCGTGTTCTGCAAGCAGATCAGCTCCCTTGTTGCCGGCAAATTTTGTAAAATTGCTCCTGAACTTTAGTCCAAGGTCGGTGGCAGCAATTCTCCATTTTTTCTCTGACTCCCAGGTTTTGGACGGTTCAAGTATATTGTCGTCAACACCGTCAATATGCTTTGGTATACTCAGACCGAATACAGGGATCTTTATGAATTCGGCATTGTCAAGTGAGCCGTTAAGTATTGCATTTACAATCTTCCTTGTTACGGTAAGGTCTATTCTTTCACCGGTTCCATAAGAACCTCCCATCCAGCCTGTATTGACCAGCCAGGCCTGGGCTTTGCTTCCTTTCATCTTCTTTGCCAGTTCTTCGGCATAAACAAGTGGATTGAGCATCAGAAAGGTACCCCCGAAACATGTTGAGAATGAAGGGACAGGTTCAAGTATTCCTCTTTCAGTGCCAGCCACTTTTGCAGTGTAACCGCTCAGAAAGTAGTATTGAGTCTGCTCTTCGGAAAGCCTGCTTACCGGGGGCAGAACGCCAAAGGCATCTGCTGTGAGAAAAATCACTTTGGTAGCATGTCCTGCCTTTGATACCGGCTTGACAATATTTTCTATATGATAAATAGGGTATGACACCCTTGTATTTTCAGTTTTTGAAGTATCGTTGAAGTCTATACTGCCGTCATCGAGTATGACAAGATTTTCAAGCAGTGCGTCACGGCGTATTGCATTATAGATACCCGGCTCCTTTTCCTTGCTTAGCTTTACGCACTTGGCATAGCAGCCTCCTTCAAAATTGAATACGCCATCGTTGTCCCAGCCGTGTTCATCATCACCAATAAGTGCCCTTTCAGGATCTGTTGAAAGTGTTGTCTTGCCGGTACCTGATAATCCGAAGAAGATAGCAGTATCACCTTTCTTACCCACATTCGCAGCGCAATGCATTGAAGCGATGCCTTTCAGAGGCAGGTAATAATTCATAAGGCAGAAGATGCCTTTTTTCATTTCACCTCCATACCAGGTACCACCTATTACAAGCATGCGTTCGGTGAGGTTGAAGATTATAAAATTTTCAGAATTGAGCCCCTGTTCTTTCCAGTCGGGGTTTGTTGCCTTTGATGCATTTACAACTACAAAATCAGGCGTAAAGTGTTCAAGTTCAGACTTTTCTGGCCTTATGAACATGTTCTTTACAAAATGAGCCTGCCAGGCCACCTCAGTTAAGAACCTGACTTTCAGCCTTGTATTCTCATTTGCGCCACAGTAGGCATCTACAACAAACAGTCTTTTGCCCGACAGCTGAGTTACGGCTATATTCCTGCAATGCTTCCATATTTCCTGTCTAATGGGCTTGTTGTCAGATACTTTAGACTTCTCGTTTCTCCACCATACAGTATCCTTTGTTGTTTCATCATAAACAACATACTTGTCCTTGGGTGATCTTCCCGTGAAGATGCCGGTATCAACTGCAACTGCTCCTGATTTTGTTATGATTCCTTTCTCAAGCTGGCTCAGTCCTGGTTTTGTTTCTTCTGCGAAAAGCGTGTTATATGACGGGTTATAGAGAATTTCCGTAACGTCATGAATACCGTATTTTTTCAGATCTTCAGATGTAATCATTGCTAATGTTTTGAGACTGCTTCAAATTTAAGATTTTAAAGCTTAACTGTAGTTCTAAATGACTAATATAAGGAAAAAAAAAGGGGCCTTTAACAGCCCCTTTTCATATTTAAGGCCTATTATTTCCCAAATTTAATTGAAGCCTGTGCTGCAGCCAGTCTGGCAATCGGAACCCTGAATGGAGAGCAGCTTACGTATGTGAGGCCTGTTTTGAAGCAGAACTCAACTGAAGCAGGATCACCACCCTGTTCTCCGCAGATACCAACCTTAAGTTCAGGTCTTGTTGCACGGCCTTTCTCAACTGACATCTTGATGAGCTGACCAACACCGTCCTGATCGATAGTCTGGAATGGGTCAGC